>JBDNGV010000503.1:0-23471 GCA_041689125.1 Daejeonella sp. | reverse complement strand
TTAATTAATGTTGAAATCTGTCTTTTACTAAATGATGGGCAATAATTAAACTTCATCAGCTGATAAATTATTTATGATCAGGTGTTTATTAAAGTATTGTCCCAAAACCATTCATATCAGATAAACGGTTCCGAAGGACGATTCTCCCGGTTTAAAACCGGGACCTGTGCCAGCCAAATCAAAAAAAAGATGCATGGTCGTTCAAATAGCACTCCCGAGCATTAGATTTTGGGATCATACCCAGAATACTTTGATATTTCCCTATCCCCCAAAAGCAGCGATCGCTTTTTTTTGATGTGTGGTGGACTTGTGGCCAAGGCACCTAGGGATTGAAGAAGGCTTTTGTTTCTTTTGGCCTTCAAACCTGAGCCGCCCTTCAGCGGCGAAAGCATGAACACCTTTAAAAACAACAAAAAATGGTGAATAACAAATTGGCCTTGCCGGCAATAGTCCAAAAGACTTCTTTGGAGAGGGAGGCAAGGTTAAGGGGGGACTCTTATTTCTAATTTAGCTGAAACATCCGATTGAGAAGCTTAAATTGAGATATTTTGTATATTTCTTATTTTACCCGTATACTAATGATTCTTAACTCAGTAGTGTCCGGTAAAACTCAAAAGTAGGGAAAAAAATAGGGGCCGAAGCCCCTAAATAGTTTAGATTCAAGTTGCGAAACACTAAAAATAGACTATGCCCAAAAGTACGTATTTTACCGGACAGCCGATACTTGGTCAACTCCCTTCTTTAATTCCCCGCCATAAAGTCGAGCAATTAGCTAAAAAGCATCAATCCAATCGCTATTGTAAGAAGTTCAAGGCTTATGACCATTTGGTTACGATGCTTTTTAGCAGCTTTCATCACTGCAGTTCCCTGCGCGAACTCATTACGGGCCTTCAGGTTAATTCGTCCCGCTTGGGTCACCTTGGAATACAATATACACCCAGAAGAAGCACACTTGCTGATGCCAATAAGCGTCGTTCTGCTGAATTATTCGGTGAACTTTTCCATTCGTTACGGAAGCGTTATTATGGATTTTCCCCGGACAGCCGCTTGAAAGGAAAACTGAATGAGCGGCTGTTCATTGTCGATTCTACCACCATCACCTTATTTTCCCAGGTATTTAAAGCGTGTGGGAACGCCATGGCCAATGGGAGGAAAAAGGGTGGAGTAAAAGCCCATGCACTCATAAGGGCTAAAGATGACGTTCCTTGTTTTGTCCATATCACAGAGGCAGCCGCATCTGATAGAAGAATCATGCCGGCTCTGAATTTGCCTCCAGGCTCTATTTTGGTGATGGATAAGGGTTACAACAGTTATATTCCAATGGCACAATGGACTAAAAAGAACTTCACCTGGGTCACCCGGTTAAATACGATGGCCTGCTACCAAGTGATGGAGGAACTTCCGGTGAGCGAAAAGTTCAAAAATAATGGGGTGATCAGCGATAAACTGATCATCCTGGGCAATCGGACCAAAAAGGCCAAAGTCCCCCTGCAGGAGGCCAGAATCATTGTCTATTATGATCAGATAAGCAACAAGACCTTCGAATTCTTAACCAATAGCAAGGAACTAACTGCCCTAACAATAGCCGGGATCTATAAAAGAAGATGGCAGATCGAATCTCTGTTTAAACGAATAAAACAGAACTTTCAATTGCACAACTTCCTTGGAGACAATCAGAACGCCATTGAGATCCAAATCTGGTGTACCCTGATCGCCGACCTGCTTACAAAAGTGGTCAAGGACAAGGCCGATAAACATAGAAAAACCAAATGGTCGTTTTCCAATGTCGCAGGCCTGATCAGGCAGCACCTGGGAACCTATATCGACCTGATCAAGTTTCTTATAAACCCAGAAAAAGCGTTGATCAGTTACCAGGAAAAATGCCAGACTATCAATTAACTCTCTTTAAGACATAACCAGGGGGTTGCAAAAAATAATCGGACCAAAAACAGGATCTATTTGGACAGAACTCATATAATTGATCCAGTCAAGTTTTTTACCGGACAGCACTGATTCTTAACTCTCAATTCTCAATTAATTAAGGTATTTTCCAACTATAGGCAACCTTCTCCCCATTCCAAAAGCCTTACGAGACACTCTTAATATTGGAGGAGCTTGGTTTCGCTTAAATTCGGCAAGGTTAACCATACGAAGTATTTTTTTAACCAAGGTTTCATTAAAACCTTGGTTAATAATTGCGGAAGAACTCTTCTTAAGTTCAATATATTGAAATAAAATCGCATCCAATATATCATATTCTGGAAGTGAATCTGAATCTTTTTGTCCTGGACGAAGTTCAGCTGAGGGAGGTTTTACAATACTGTTCTTTGGGATGATTTCCCTT
Source organism: Daejeonella sp. (assembly GCA_041689125.1). Taxonomy (GTDB): domain Bacteria; phylum Bacteroidota; class Bacteroidia; order Sphingobacteriales; family Sphingobacteriaceae; genus Daejeonella. Next base: position 21,127 of record JBDNGV010000503.1, on the reverse strand, counting down.
GTACGGTTTATATAATTTGAAAGTTTATACACCTGAGTTTTATAAACGTCGCCAAGTACTCCAATGGCACCAGCCATATCACCATATAGGGTACCATAACCTACGGCACACTCACTCTTATTAGAAGTATTTAATAAAATATAGCCAAACTTATTCGACATCGCCATAACAATAATTGCTCTACTTCTTGACTGAATATTTTCTTCAGCAACATCAAATGGCATGTCTTTAAACACCGGCTTCATAATTTTATCGAAGACAGAGGCGGCTTCTTTGATTGGTATGATCTCATGTTTACAACCCAGATTATTAACTAGATCCAAAGCATCCTGAATAGAATGATCAGAAGAAAACTCTGAGGGCATCAATACTGCCATCACATTTTCTGGTCCAAGGGCTTCCGAAGCCAAAGCACAAACTAAGGCAGAATCTATTCCTCCCGAAAGTCCGAGAATCGCCTTTTTGAATCCGGATTTAAGGAAATAATCCTTAATCCCGAGAACAAGTGCATCATGAACCTGCTGGATATCATTATGAGCATCATGATCCTTTGGTTCGAAGCCTTTTACCTTCCCGTCTTCAAATTCATAAATCTTCATTTCTTCAGAGAAGTAGGCCAATTCATCGAGAAGCAAACCAGAAGCATCAAAAACCAGTGACCCTCCATCGAAAATAATTTCGGTCTGTGCTCCAACCTGATTGACGTAGAAAAGTGGCAGTTTATATTTCCGGCAACTATCTCCAAGTATTCGCACCCGCTCTTCATCATGATTATAAGCAAAAGGAGAAGCAGCAATGTTAATCATTAGATCTGGTTTCTCTTTGATAAGTTCATCCATTGGGCAAATGGTGTACATTGGATTATGATTGATATTCCAAAGGTCTTCACAGATGGTTAAAGCAATTCTATGCCCCATAAAATCAATACAGCTGAAATCTACCGAGGGTTCAAAATAACGATATTCATCAAAAACATCATAATTTGGGAGTAAAGCCTTATTTACAATTGCCTTTAGCTTATTATTCTCAATAAACCAAGCCGAATTGTAAAGATCCTTTCCTTCAACTTTTGGATTTGGAGTGGGTAGTCCTATAATACACGCAATATCCGTACAGGCTGCAGCTATTGTTTTTGCTGATTGCTCAGAGAGTTCAATGAACTCAGAAAATTCAAGGAAATCTCTTGGCGAATAAGCACAGACCGACAACTCGGCGAAAACTACCAAATCAGCACCCTGATCCCGGGCATTTTGAATGGACTTTATTATTTTCTGAGTATTATGTTCAAAGTCGCCAATAATATAATTTAGCTGGGCAAGAGCAATCTTCATTCTTTAATTTGTTAATTTAGCAGACAATCTGTATCCATGAGACACCATCAAATTTACCTGTTTTTTTTTATATGCTTGGCAGCTCTTTCATGCAATAACAAAAAATTGCCGGATATTAGCAAGATTAAGGTCAGTATTCCAATTGAAAGATTTGATCAAGAACTGAACCATGTAAATCCTGATTCTATTTCAATAAAAGCCCCAAATCTTAGAAAAAAATATACCTGGTTTTACGATGATTACATGGAAAAGATGATCAGCGCCGGATCTACACAAGACACTGCCTATTATGTTAATCTCCACACTATTTTACAAAATAAGGATTACCACGAACTACGGTCGGCAGTAGCCCTAACATTTCCAGATTTGAATAAGCAACAGGATGAATTGGAACAGGCTTTCAGGTTTATTCGATATTACTATCCAAAACAGAAATTTCCACGCATCATCAGCTTTATTTCGGGATTTGCGGTACAAACACCTATAGGAAATGATTATATAGGAATTGGACTCGACATGTTTCTGGGTAAGAATGGCGACCGATTTTATCCGGCCTTAAGACAAAGTTTACCTCAATACATTTCCCGAAGATTCAGTCCAGAGAATATCAGCCCTCGTGTTATTGAAGCTTTTATTCGGGAGGATATGTTTCCTGAAAATGATACAGATCGCAGTCTGCTTTCAAAAATGATCTATAATGGCAAAATTTTATATTTCATGGATACCGTTTTACCTGAAACTACCGATTCGGTGAAGATAGGCTATACCGCAGAACAGCTACAATGGTGTAAGGAGTATGAAGCAAACATTTGGGCATATTTTCTGGAGAATGAGCTTTTATTCAACACTGATTATCTTAAAATTCAGAAATACTTGGCTGAAGCTCCTTTTACTCCAGGAATTGGTGAAAACTCGTCCTCGGCTCCTAAACTAGGGGTCTGGACAGGCTGGCAAATCGTGAGACAATACATGGAAAAGAATCCGGATATCAGTCTGCCGCAACTTATGCTTGAAAAGGATGATCAAAAAATTCTTGCCTCATCCAAATACAAACCAAGAGATTAAATGAGAGTAGGGCTGGTATTATCAGGAGGAGGAATACGTGGTGTAGCCCATTTAGGTGTACTAAAGGCACTTATAGAAGCCGGGATTAAAATTGACAGGGTTAGCGGAACCAGTGCAGGCTCCATCGTTGCTGCGCTCTTTGCTCAAGGTATTGAACCTTCCGAAATTCTTAAGATCTTTACGAAGACCCACCTTTATAAATATATCAGACCTGCTTTCAGGGCTAAAGGTCTGATGTCATTGGATAAAATCAGACCCCTTTTGCTTGAATACATTCCGCACGATTCATTTGAAGGCCTGAAAATTCCTACGGTTATTACCGCTACAAATTTTAATGATTGTAAAATAGCATATTTCCGTTCCGGTGAATTAATCAAGCCCATTTTAGCTTCAAGTGCTATACCTGTCTTTTTTAAACCGATCAGAATAGGGGATAAAATTTATATAGATGGAGGTATTTTAAATAACTTTCCGGTTGAGCCTATACGATCGGAATGTGATTTTATTATCGGTTCATCTTGTAATCATCTTCCTAAAACAGATAATATTGAAAGTTATCGAAGACTGGTTGAACGGTCGATAATTATGTCTATAAATTCTGATATGGCTACAAAAGCAGAGTTTTGCGATGTCATCATTGAACCACATGGTATGGGAGCCACCAGCGTATTTGATGTAAGAAAAACTGAAGAGATTTACTGGTTAGCTTATGAAGCAGCGTTGAGAAAACTGCAGACAGATCCAAAACTTAAGAGTTTAATTCCCGCAAAATAAAAAAGGCTCACAACCATTTGGATATTAGCCTTTCACCTTAAATGAAATTATTATTTTAATATTTTCAAAACTGATCTTAAGCAGATCACAATTCCGATAACCCAAATAACATTCGATACTATACTGATCATAGGCCATGTACCGGTAAAACGTAGAAATATACCGATAAGACCAATTACTATACCTGTAATTATTGTAGTGTAATGTGAAGGATTATTAGCTTCAGCGGTTGAGTTATTGTTGTTTGTTGTGTTTTCCATTTCCTTTTATTGAGAATGTATAAATTTACAAATCTATTTTAGAGTACAAAACTGAATCTGCTAACAAATTAGCCATTAGATAATGCAGCTGCACCACTTACGATCTCAGTTAATTCAGTTGTAATAGCAGCTTGTCTTGCCTGGTTGTAAGAAAGCTTTAAAGCCTTCAATAAGTCGCCGGCATTTTCCGTAGCCTTATCCATTGCAGTCATACGTGCCCCATGCTCTGAAGCATGTGAGTCCAAAACAGCTTTATAAAGCTGAGTTTTAATTGATTTAGGGATCAGTAGTTCAACAATCTCTTCCTGAGTAGGCTCGAGAATATAATCAACCTGAGTTGCTTTCGATGTAAGGTTTTCTGACTTCGCAACCGGCAATAATTGCTCGGTTGTAAGAATCTGAACCGAGGCATTTCTGAATTGGTTGTACACCAGTTCAACTCTGTCGTATTCTCCTTTGGCGAAAGCAGTCATGACGGATTCTGTAATTTTCGAAGTATTTTCGAAACTCAGATCACTAAATAATTCATTGTTATTTCCAATGACCGTATATTTTCGTTTCTCATAAAAATCCTGAACCTTTTTACCGATGGCAACAATGTGAACATTTCCTTTACGGAGCTGTTCAGCATACTTCTCTGAGATCAGGTTGTTTGCTGTCTTGATCACATTCATATTGAATGCACCTGCAAGACCGCGATTAGATGCAATACTAATAATCAATACCTTATTCGGCTCACGCTCCTGAGTATAAGGAGAATTAGAACCGTCCATGCTTGCAGAAAGATTATACAAAATGTCTTTCATCTTATTTGCATAAGGACGTAGCTGAATAATCGCATTGGTTGCCCGTTTCAACTTTGCTGCAGAAACCATTTTCATGGCCTTGGTGATCTGCTGAGTCGAGCTGACAGATACTATACGATTTCTTACTTCTTTTAAATTAGCCATTTTAAGCAGTACAAAGTATTTAGTATTTAGTATTTAGATGCGTATTTCTAAATACTAAATACTAAATACTAATATCTTTTAATATTTATCACTTAACTCCTTTGCCACTTTCTCCAGAGCACCTGTAATAGCATCATCAAGCTTGCCGGCTTTCAATCCCTGTAAAGCTTCTGGATGACGTTGTTCAAGTTGTTGGATGAACTCAGCTTCGAAAGTTTTTACTTTATTAACCGGAACATTTCTCATCAGGTTTTTGGTACCTATATAAAGAATTGCGACCTGCTTTTCAACTGTCTCAGGAGAGAATTGTGCCTGCTTTAACAATTCCACATTCCGCGCACCTTTATCCAATACAGATTTAGTAGCCGCATCAAGGTCAGAACCGAATTTCGAGAAAGCCTCTAGCTCACGATACTGCGCCTGATCAAGTTTCAAAGTACCTGCAACTTTTTTCATCGATTTGATCTGTGCATTACCGCCCACACGTGATACTGAAATACCCACGTTGATAGCCGGACGAACACCTGCATTGAATAAGTTAGATTCAAGGAAGATTTGACCATCCGTAATCGAAATTACGTTGGTTGGAATATATGCAGAAACGTCACCTGCCTGAGTTTCAATGATCGGTAAAGCTGTTAGCGAACCACCACCTTTAACGATATGCTTAATTGATTCAGGAAGATCATTCATTGCCTGCGCAATTGAGTCGTTCTGATTAATCTTAGCTGCACGTTCCAATAAACGGCTGTGCAGGTAGAATACGTCACCAGGATAAGCTTCACGACCCGGAGGACGACGCAATAAAAGAGATACCTCACGGTAAGAAACAGCCTGTTTTGAAAGATCATCATAAACGATCAATGCCGGTCTACCGGTATCGCGGAAGAACTCACCAATTGCAGCACCAGCGAATGGAGCATAAAACTGCATAGGAGCAGGATCAGCGGCAGAGGCTGCAACAATCACAGTGTAAGGCAAAGCACCATTTTCTTCGAGCACTTTTAATATTTGAGCTACCGTAGAGTTTTTCTGGCCGATGGCTACATATATACAAAATACAGGTTTACCCGCTTCATAAAATTCTTTTTGATTGATAATAGTATCAATACAAACCGCAGTTTTTCCGGTTTGACGATCACCAATAACAAGCTCACGTTGTCCGCGACCAATTGGAATCATGGCATCAATTGCTTTGATTCCGGTTTGTAATGGCTCGGTAACCGGCTGACGATAGATTACACCTGGGGCTTTACGCTCCAAAGGCATCTCATAGGTTTCGCCCAGAATTGGACCTTTACCATCAATTGGCTGACCAAGAGTGTTAACCACGCGACCAAGCATTCCTTCACCAACTTTGATCGAAGCAATTTTATTTGTGCGTTTTACTGTAGCGCCTTCTTTTATATTATCAAATGCACCAAGTAATACAACACCAACATTGTCTTCTTCAAGGTTTAATACAATTCCTTGCAATCCGTTATCAAATTCAACCAGTTCTCCTGATTGAACCTTAGTTAAGCCGTATACACGTGCGATACCATCACCAACCTGTAATACAGTACCAACCTCTTCGAGTTCAGCCTCCGATTTAAAGCCTGACAGTTGCTGTCTTAAAATCGCTGAGACTTCATCTGGTCTTACCTCTACCATAGTAGTATTTTTTGAGTTTTATATTGTAAATTTTATGCTCCCTACCCCCTTTAAAGCAAGCAATAAAAAATCCTATTAAGGATTTGGGGTTATTTAGTTTTGTTCAAATTCCTTTTTTAGATTACTCAACTTGCTTGATAAACTGGCATCAAACTGCTTGTCGCCAACCTTTAGAATAAAACCGCCGATCAAATCAGGATCAACCTGTGCAGAAAGGATTACTTCGCCTTTGCTTGCCTTTTTCACCACTTCTTCTATTTGGGCAATATTTTCTTTACTCAAAGTGGAAGCTGAAGTTACAGTAGCCTTCACAACATTTTTAATAATGTTATATTGATTGACAATTTCTTTGGCTGTGGCATATAGAATTTGGGAACGTCCTTTTCTGATTACAATATGAAAAAACGAAAGAATCATTTTATTCAACTTATCACCAAATAAGCCATCCAGAATATTTGCTTTTTTTTCAAGACTTATAATCGGATTCTTAAGAATTGCCTGTAAAGCAGGGTTAGCTCTGCATGTCCCGAGAAACAATTCAATATCTCTCTTCACCAGTTCCAGAGCATTCTGCTCAACAGCAAGATCAATGATAGATTTTGCATAACGCGATGCAACTTGTATTTCAGACATATTCGATTTGTCGGTTTGTCAATTTATCAACTTAACAATTGATTAATTGAGTTTTACTTCCTTCAACAGGTCATTTACCAGAGCCTGTTGCTTATCATGATCATCCAGTTGCTTGCGCAATACTTTCTCAGCAATGGCTAAAGACAAGCTTGAAACCTGATGCTTGATCTCTGCCATGGCAGCAAGTTTTTGATTAGTAATCTCTTCTTTAGCCTTTTCGATCAATTTAGCGCCTTCAGTCTTTGCCTGATCTTTCGCATCATTGATGATTTGGTCTTTTATTTCTTTTGCTTCTTTAAGAATGCTGTCTCTCTCTAAACGGGCTTCTTTTAAAAGATCTTCGTTCTCATTGATTAGCTTAGCCATTTCTGCTTTAGCCATTTCTGCTTTTGATAAAGCATCTTCAATTGAACGCTCACGCTCATCAAGAGCCTTTACGATAGGCTTCCATGCAAACTTGCTTAAAAGGAAAAACAGTATTAAAAAAGCTACTGTTGACCAGATAAATAAACCCGGATCCGGAGAAACTAATGGATTTAATGCCAGTAATGTCATTTTGTTATATTATTTAATAAATCAATCAAAACACTAAAATAAGGCCGGTGCCAATCGCACAAGCCTTATTTTTTTAGTTTACTTGTCCTGTTCCTAAGAACGCAACAACCACTGCAAATAGTGCTACCGCTTCAACGAATGCTGCCGCGATTAACATAGCAGTTTGAATTTTTGATGCTGCTTCTGGCTGACGAGCCATACCTTCCATGGCTTTTCCACCAATGTTTCCGATACCAATACCTGCTCCGATAGCAGCTAATCCTGCACCAATACCAGCGATACTTCCTACGATCATAATCTGATTTTTAAATATATATTAAACAAAAAATAAATTCATATTAATGCTCGGCATGCTTCTCCTCCACTGCCATCCCTATAAATAAGGCCGACAAGATGGTAAAAATGAATGCCTGAATAAAACCTACTACCAGCTCAATCACACTGATAAACAATACAAACGGAACTGCAATACCTGCAACAAGAACAGACTTTAAGATAAAGATCAGAGAGATCAAGCTTAAAATAAGAATGTGACCCGCAGTAATGTTCGCAAATAAACGAATCATTAAGGCAATAGGCTTAGTAAACAAACCGATGATTTCAACAGGGATCATTAAGGGATATAACCACCATGGAACATGCGGAGTAAATACATGTCCCCAATAGTTTTTATTTCCATTAACGGTAGTTAAAATAAACGTGCAAAGTGCTAACATCATTGTCACTGCAATATTTCCGGTTAAGTTTGCACCTCCTGGGAAGAAAGGAATCAAGCCCATCAGGTTATTTAACCATACAAAGAAAAATACTGTCAATAAATACGGCATAAAACCTCTGTACTTATGCCCCAACTGAGGTTTAGCAATATCATCGCGAACAAATATGATGATTGGTTCAAGAATTGACTGTAATCCTTTGGGTGCTTTACCTTCACGCTTCTTATAAGTATTGGCGATCCCGATAAATACCACGAGCAGTATAGTCACTGACATTAACAGGGAAACAACATTCTTGGTTATTGAAATGTCAAGTGGCTTTGTATTCATGATCTCCCTTTTGTTATTATAGGCGATGTAGGTCCCATCCGAACTTTTTACCGATTCAGGATAATAGTACTTGCCATGATAATAAACTAGCTTTGCTCCATTAACGTCTAACAATTCAGTACCATGATCATTATGTCCGAACTTATTGGAAAGAAAACTTACCAATCCCTTATCGGTCCATAAAATAACTGGTAAAGGAACTGCTACATGACCAAAAAAGTGCCACTCGTGAGAATCTGCAATGTGATGAAGTATTATCTTGGATATATCTTCCTCCTTTTTGGGTTCAGCATCATGTGCCTCTGCTACTGAAGCATGAGCTGTATCTGATGATGCATGCTCCTGAGAAAAAGCTGAAAAACTCAAAAAGGAAAATAAAACTGCACAAAAAGCTATGCTTAAGAATTTTTTTGAATTGAAAATATGGCTCAAATCCATTTATTATAAGGAATTTACTTAAATTTTTGGTTGCGCAAGTTACATAACAAACAATATATTTCAAACACTGTATGAAAGAAATATAGATAAAAAAAATTGATGATAAATTTAAGTGGATCAACCGGGTTTGCGTTGATGTATACAAAGGCAATTATCATACAGAAAAGCAACTTTATGGTAACACTGCCTAGCAATGCCTGACCGGATGCCTTATCACTGATTCTCATTCTCCAGGATGCTAAAAGATAGATACTTAAGGTTAAAATTTCAAATATCCAAAACAAGGCCCAGAACTTCGGAATTAAAAACTTCATTTCAGGATAAAAGAGCTGAGATACCAGAGGTGCACTTGCAAGAAGAATTGTAAACAGAACAAAATAAATAAAAAAACGTGTGATAATCATGGTCTTAGCTGTCTGATAGTCTGATAAATTGACAAAAAGACACCTAAAACACATGCGATTGCCGTAACCCATTGGGTCTTATGTTCATAATACTGATCGGTCTTATAACCTATATATGCCGAAAGTCCGATTATAGCCATCATTTGAAATGCAACACCGGTATATTTTACATAACTGTTCAGCGCCTGTTTTTCAGCTTCAATTCCATCAGTTTTGTCTTTCTTTTTGTGATTTTTATTCTCTTGCTCCATGACTCTCAATTCTATATTACAAAATTATCAAAATATAAGCTCCATTGAGTGAAAATAATCAAAGCCAAAAATATTTAACTCCTTCAATTGAATGAGTTTTATGACATAAAGAGTTTATATTTATCAGTACAAATCCGTTATGATAAAATATCTTTGCAAGGATTCTGTTATATATTTCAAGCAAGATTAAATTGAAGTCAAACATTCTGATTGCATTTCGTTATATACCCCTAAGCTGTCTTTTTTGCTTCTGCTTGGTCTCATGCAGCTCTCAGAAAGAAACTGTAGCCAGCAGAGGTATGCAGAACTTAACAGCGCATTATAACATTCTATATAATGCTAAAGAACTGATTAATTTAAGTGAAAAGAATATTCAACTAATTTACACAGATAATTACGACCGACTTATTCCTGTATATAAAGAGCCCGATGAAAGCCTTTCACAATCAGAATTAAAAAATTTGGATGATGCTATTTTAAAGTCAAACACTATCGCCAATGAAAAATCACTAAGTAAATATGTTGATGATGCCTATTTTCTAATCGGCAAAGCAAACCATTGGAAGTCTAATTTTTTCAATGCGGTTGAATATTTTAACTACGTATATAATAATTATCCTTCGGGGAAGGAAATCAGACAGACGGCACTTGCATGGAAAGCGAGGTCTCTGATTTCATCCGATCGAATGGAAGAAGCTGAAAGCACTCTTGATACAGCGATCAGCAATCTACAGTCAGAAAAAAAATCTGTTGCAGACATTTATGCAACACGTGCCCAGCTTTACATTTATGCAAAGCAAGATGCAAAAGCAATAAACTTGTTGGAAAAGGCTATAAAAACAGTCAAAAATAAACAGAAGAAGATCCGTTGGACCTTTCTTATTGCCCAGCTTTATGAAATTACTGACAATCCCCAGAATGCGTTATCGAATTATACGAAAGTTATAAAAAGCAATGCCCCATTCGATATGGCATTCAATGCAAATCTAAGTCGCATTAATCTTAAAAGTGAATTGAGCAGGGATACCTCAGAAAGAACCAGAGAAATCATGGCGCTTCTTAAGGATGACAAGAACAGAGAACTACTAGACCAGGTTTATTTTCAGATAGCAAATAGTTATGCTCTAATAAATAATTTTGAAAAAGCAATCGAAAACTATAATCTGGCAATAGTGAAAAGCACAAAAAATGCAAGCCTGAAAGGGCTGGCCTATCTTAAACTGGCCGAAATTTATTTTACGCAGTCAGATTTCTTAACGTCTAAAAGCTATTATGACAGTACACTTACCAGCCTTCCAAAAGATTACCCCAATTACCTGCAAATTAAAAAGAAAGCAGATAATCTTGAGTTGCTGGCAAACGGTTTAAACATTATAGCCAAAGAAGATACACTACAAATGCTGGCTCAATTACCTGATCTTGAGCGTAAAGAAAAAATTAGTAAAATGATTCTGGCACAAGCCGAAAAAGCAAAATCTGCACCGGGAATACCAGATATCGGTAATAATTTTATGCCCACTAATAAAATCTCTGGCAATCCAAGGGATACAAGATTCTACTTTAATAATTCAGCGGCATTAAGTCAAGGCCTTGCCGAATTTAAAAAACAATGGGGTACCAGAAAACTGGAGGATAATTGGAGGCGTAGCCAGAGATCAGCCTCTGAAATGCCCTCTACAATTCTCCCGGATCCCGGCAGTGCTTCAAACCCTTTTTTGCCGATAGCGGAAATAAAAACTGAACTTAGTACAGAAACAAAGATAAAGGAATATCTCATGTCGGTTCCGCTAAGTCCTGAACAAATGGCTTTATCAAACCAAAATATTGCATCAGCACTTTATGATATTGCCAATTATTACCGAGACATCTCGGCTGATACAGTTGAGGCCATAAAAACCTATCAACTCTTATTAAAACGTTTTCCTGAAAATCAGAACAAACTAGCTGAGTATTATAATTTATATAGATTATATAGTAATTCAGATAAAAAACGTTCTGAGGAATATAAAAATATACTTCTAAGTAAGTATCCTGATTCCCCATTTGCGAAAATAATTTTGGACCCTGATTTCAGTCAAAAACTGGATGATCAGGAAGCCGCCTTCAATAGTCTTTACAATGACATCTACGATCTTTATGTCAATAAGAACTATATAGAAGTGCTTGGCTCCATTCAAAAATATAGACAGGTTTCAGGTATAAAAAAAGTCCCGGCACAATTGGCTTACTTAAATTCTCTGGCCATTGGCCATACTCAGAAACTGCCTGAACTGGAAATTGCTTTTAACGAAATTGTGAGCGATTTCCCGGATGAAAAACTTATTGTTCCTCTAATCAAGCAACATTTTGCTTTCATCGATTCGAACAGAACCTCAATGGCAGATCGAATTGTTGCATTAAGCGACCAAGACCTCAATAATAGATTTTTTCAAGAACCTGAAGTTGAACAGCCTGCTATCTTAGTCATAGACCCTGCTGTTGGCAATAATCCGATTACTGATAAAAAGGAGGAACCTAATTTCCTTAAATCAGAACCCGAAACAGAGACTGGTCTTTTCAGAATGGAAGATTCAGCTAATCACTATTTCGTAGTGAATATTTCTGACCCTTCAACTAATTTAAATTCCTCCCGTTTCGGGATAGGACAATTTAATAGAGCCAATTTACCAGGGTCTACAATAAAACACCAATTAAAATCTGTTGCTAACCAAAATCAATTGATATTTGTAGGTCCGTTTTCAGGAAAAGAGGCGGCCGCAACTTATTTTACTAAAATCAGTCCACTGGTGAGGGAAATTATGAAGATACCTGCCGGCAAATACAATATCTTCATAATCAATCAGCAGAATCTTGAAAAAATAAATGATAAAGAAACACTCGATTTGTATGTTGAATATTACAAAAAGAACTATTAATACGATCCTTATATGAATGCCAAGCTGACGCAGCAAGACTTAAATCGCTATACTATCCTGCTCTGGAAATGGGTCTTGGGATTGATTGCATTTGGAGCTATCCTGATTTTCAGCATCGGTTTAGGATTATTCGGAAGACTCCCTGACCTCCGTACGCTTGAAAACCCAAAAAGCTATCAGGCATCAGAGGTCATTTCTAGTGATGATATTGTTTTAGGCACCTATTATGTTCAAAATCGCTCTAATGTTCGCTATGATGAGATTTCCCCCAATGTTATTAATGCACTTATTGCAACCGAAGATATCCGCTTTTACAGTCACTCGGGAATTGATTTCAAACGTACATTTACAGTTATTTTCTATAATCTGGCAGGGAAAAGACAGGGAGCAAGTACCATTACCCAGCAACTTGCACTAAACCTCTTTTCTAAGGAGGGCCGGTCGAGAAACTTCAGCAAGCGTTTGATACAGAAATCACAAGAGCTTATTGTTGCAGTAAAATTGGAACGGCAATACACCAAAGAAGAGATTCTAACAATGTATCTCAACACAGTAGATTTTGGGTCTTACAATACCTTTGGAATTAAATCAGCAGCGAGAACTTACTTCAATACAACACCTGATAAACTCAAACCTGAAGAGGCCGCCATTCTGATTGGGATGCTGAAAGGACCTTCAATATATAATCCTCACCGTAATCCTGAAAGAGCCTTAAGGCGTAGAAACACAGTACTTGAAAACATGCATAACGCAAATTATATCAGTGATACTGAAGTAGAACTTTTGAAGGAAAGTCCTTTAAAACTTACATTCAACCCTTCTGACCATAATGAGGGCCCGGCACCCTATTTCAGAGCGGTCCTTAAAAAGGATATTCAGCAAACACTCGAAGAAAATTCAATCTTTAAAGCCGATGGAACACCTTACGATCTGGACAGAGATGGTCTCAAGATTTATACAACCATCAATTCCCGGATGCAGAAATATGCTGAAGACGCTCAGAAGGAATATCTAAAAACACTACAGGTTCAGTTTAATAATTCATGGAATGGTCGCGACCCATTCAATATTCCTGAAGCCAAATTACTGATAAATCAGGGAATGCGTCGTTCAGACCGATATCAGCAGCTAAAATCTGAAGGAAAGACCGAAGAAGATATCCTTCAAAACTTCAGGACTCCCACTCAAATGACCATTTTTAGCTGGAAGGGTGAAATCGATACGCTGATGAGGCCTGTAGACTCTATAAAATATTATAAGCTGATGCTTAGAAATGCACTCATGTCAATGGAGCCACAAACCGGTTACGTTCGTGCATGGGTAGGTGGAACAAATTACACTCATTTTAAGTATGATCAGGTAAAGATGGGAACCCGACAAGTGGGTTCAACAGCTAAGCCTTTCACTTATGCTGTCGCAATAGGTAATGGCGGATATTCCCCCTGCTATACCGTACCGAATGAGCCTGTAGGTATTGATGCCGGAGACGGCACTACCTGGTATCCTAAAGCTTATAAGCCTATCCCTGGGACACTCACACTGAAAAAGGCATTAGCAAATTCACAGAATTACATAACTGCCTATATGATGAAACAGGTAGGGCAGACAGCTGTTGCAACCCTGACTAAAAATATGGGTATTACCAGCGATGTACCTGCAGTTCCTTCAATCTGTCTGGGTACTTTTGACGCTTCAGTCTACGACATGGTAGGAGCTTATTCTGTATTTGTGAATCACGGTGTCTGGACAGAACCTATTTATCTTTTGCGGATTGCCGATAAGAATGGAAACGTTATTTACGAACGTCGTCCGAGGATAAAAGTTGTTCTAGATGAACAAACGGCCTATGTCATGACCGATATGTTAAAAGCAGTGGTTACAGAAGGTACTGGGGCTAGATTAGGCTGGAAATATAAGCTAAACAATCCAATCGGAGGAAAAACAGGTACCACACAGAATAATTCCGACGGATGGTTCATGGGAATCACACCTGAACTTGTGACCGGGGTATGGACCGGTGCTGAAGACAGAGCAATCCATTTCAGTACAACCAATTTCGGGGAAGGTGCTAATACTGCACTTCCTATATTTGCACTTTATATGCAAAAGGTATATGCAGATCCTAATTTAAAATATAGTAAAGGTGATTTCCCACCACCAAAGGGCGGAATTACAACTGTTATTGATTGTGGTGAATATTCAAAACAGCAATCTGGAGTAAGCGAACTTGATAAAAAGCTTGGTTTTTGATAAAAAATGCCAGCCCACTCCTACAACTTACATTGATGTAAACAAGGGTTTGAGCTACCCTTTATCTTGATATGAAAGAATTTGACCCACGACCTGAATTAAAGAATATTCCGCAAAAACCCGGCATCTACCAATTTTGGTCTGAGACTGAAGAGCTTATTTATATCGGTAAGGCAAAGAATCTGAAAAGTAGGGTTTCATCCTATTTTAATAAAGATAATTTTCGAGTTAATGCCAAAACCCGGATTCTAGTCAGCAAGATTAGGAAAATCACCTTCACCATAGTAGATACCGAAATTGATGCTTGGTTGCTTGAAAACAGCTTGATCAAGAAGCATCAGCCAAGATATAATGTGATGCTCAAGGATGATAAGACCTATCCATGGATCATTATCAAAAATGAAAAATTCCCTCGTATTTTCTGGACAAGAAGGATTATCCGGGATGGTTCAACTTATTTTGGACCTTATGCGTCTGTAGGTATGATGCATACCATTTTAGGAATGATCAAAGAGATTTATCCATTAAGAACCTGTACATTGCCTCTGACCAGGGAAAATATTCATTCCGGAAAATTTAGGGTCTGCCTAGAATATCAGATTGGTAATTGTAAAGGTCCATGCCAGGCTTATCAAACCGAGGATGATTATAATCAAAGTATTTCAGAGATAAAAGAAATCTTGAACGGCAAGACAGGTTCTGTGATCAGACGCCTTAAAAACCAGCTTGAAGAGTCAATAAGCGGACTAAACTTTGAACTTGCACACAACCTGAAGCAAAAGCTTGAATTGCTGGATAACTACCAAAGCAAATCAACTATTGTAAATTCATCCATAACAGATGTCGATGTATTTAGCATTGCAACAGATGATAAACACGCTTTTGTGAATTTCCTGAAAGTGATGAACGGCACTGTTATTCAGACCCAGACACTCGAAATCAAAAAACGACTTGACGAATCTGATGAAGAGTTGTTAAGTATTGCAATTACCGAATTCAGATCGAGATTTGACAGCAATTCTAAAGAAATTATCATACCCTTTGAACTTGAGATCCCAGACTCAGGAATCAAACTCACTGTTCCCAAATTGGGAGAGAAAAAGAAATTACTTGAGCTTTCACAAAAGAATGTAGCCTATTTTAAACGTGAAAAATTAGATCAATATGAAAAGCTGAATCCGGGATTAAGAACAGACCGGCTGCTGGCTCAAATGATGAAAGATCTCCGTTTAAATCAATTACCAATACATATTGAATGTTTTGACAACTCGAATTTTCATGGAAAATTTCCGGTATCGGCAATTGTAGTTTTTAAGAATGCAAAGCCATCTAAAAAGGATTACAGGCATTTTAATGTTAAAACAGTTGAAGGCCCTGATGATTTTGCTACAATGGAAGAAGCAGTTTTCAGAAGATATAAAAGATTGCTTGATGAGGAGCAAAGTCTACCGCAACTCATTGTGATTGATGGAGGCAAAGGTCAGCTTTCATCGGCAATAAAAAGCTTAAAATTGTTGCGAATCGACAAGCAGGTAACTATTATAGGAATAGCAAAACGCCTAGAAGAAATATATTACCCAGGTGACCAGTTCCCATTATACCTTGATAAAAAATCTGAAACATTAAAAATTATTCAGCAGTTAAGAGATGAGGCCCACCGATTCGGAATTACATTCCACAGAAAAAAACGAGACATTGCCACCCTAGCAAGTGAACTTGAGAGTATACCCGGTGTTGGAAAAACATCTGCCGAAAAATTGTTAAGGCATTTCAAGTCTGTAAAGAAGATAAAAGAAGCCGGCAAAACTGAACTACTGGATATATTGAATAAAAGCCAGACCGATGCTTTACTGGATTATTTTAAATAAATAAGCCGACCTGATTTAAAAATATCAGGCCGGCGTTTAATAATTTTTATATCCTGACTAGAATGACCAGAGATCGTGTTCAAAATCCATCAGAGCTTTTTTCACACGTTCAGATTCGTAAAGTTTATCAATTCCAACCGCATAATCTTTAATACGAAGATCTTCGGGATTTGACTCTTTAACAATATAGCTAGCAAAAATCCGCTTCATGAATAAATCATCGAAACTAAGTCCGGTAGCATCATTATTTCTATTTACTGCAGGTTTTGTAACTAGTAAATGTCGAACCTCAGGAAAGTAGATCCAGAATGCAGGCTGCTCATCAAAAGATTGGCCAGCTGCTGAAATACGGATCATTGGCGCAATTCCGATAATACGCGGTTCAAAAACTGAACGTTGCTTATCAAAAATCCAATCCTCTTTAATACGAAATTTCAAAATACTGTCGGCATTGAATTCGCCAGCCTTTACAACTGTTCCGGTTTGGTTACCGTCTTTATCAAAGATTGGAACTAAAACACTATCAGCAAACTTTGCCATAGCTTGTTCAGGTTTCAAAACTACATTAAACTCATCACCATTAACATCATCCTTGGTGCTACTTGCATCATATGCTGTTAGTTCACCAGCTATAATCGCATCTGTTAAAATTGTGATCAGGCGAGCTTTAGGTGATGAAAAAATCATATTCATCTTATCACGAACATCTATTTCTCTCCAAACACGCTTACTATACATCACATCTGATTCTCTCAGATTAGCATATGGGGCAACCTTAGCACTTATAATATTAGTCTTTTGATAATACCCATCCATAGGCTTTTCTGCCGGTTTGGGCTTTGTATCATTCTTTAAATTAGGTGCTTGCGCACTCAATTGAAGAGTACTAGCAATTAAAATTAGAGCAAAAATTATCTTTTTCATAGCACTTAGTTTGCTTTAAAAGCCATAGGGTCGAGCTGCCTTTGCGCTCCATCAGGTCCAACAGCAACAATGTCATCAAATATAATCCTTGTACCTGGTGTTATTGCTGCTACAGCTGCACTCATCTGGGCACTGAAAGTATTTCCATTAGTTTGTAATACAACAACATCTGCGCGAGGTCTGGCTATTACCAAACTAAACCTAGTCACATTAAATTTGGCGTCAAAATCGAAACCTTCAAGAATGGCAAAGATTGAACTTTGTGATTTTATGACAACTGAACTTATACTTCCTCCGGTTTTACCTGAAAATTTAGCTTTTGGATCCGGTATTCTCTTTACCCTGAAATCACTTGAACCAATAGTTTGAACCTTACCACCGAATTTTGCTGCTACATTAACTTTAGCATTCGTTCCGGGTGCGCTTACGGTTACAGTATATTTTCCATTGGATCCTGATATATCACCACCACTCATAGTAACTACCAAATTTTCTTTGGGAATACCAGGGGCAGAAACAGATACTGGGTTAGGTACACCCACATAGAAAACATTCATCTTATCTGGAGAAACTACAGCCGAAGGTCTAGCTACCTGATACTTTTGTTCAGTAGTTGTGTAGGTTTTAATCGTACCATCAGTTTGCTTAACTCTAACAGTACCCATCCAGCTGAATATTCCTTCATTACCAGTATTAACAGTATAGATCCCTTTACCATCCTTAACCTGTAATCTTGAACCACCTACCGATATTTCAGGACTTGATTTCGAGTCTGATGCTGTTAAAAATACCTCTGCAGTATAAGGCTGACCAGCAATCAGGTAAGAGGTTGGAGCTACAACAACAGCAGAAAACTGATCGAGATTAACAACAGCAATATCCATCTGCCCAAGAACTTTCTTGACAACCTCAGCTTCAGCATTCTTTGTGTCTGCCTTTATCTTTGCTAATGCAGTTAAAGCTGCAGTCAAAGGTATACCATCACCGAAGTTTGACTCTTCCCAGGTTCTTTTAAGTCCCCCACGATTTGGCGGATCTTTTGCCTCTAATGAAAAACTCACATTCTTGCGATCTCTATCATCAAGTAATGAAATTAATTTTTCTCGTGTATCATTAATTTTTTTCTTCAATTCTGATGCACGTGGACTATTAATCATTAACCTTGGAGAAATATCAAGATTATCTCTTTTGCTTATATCGCCTGTTGCTTCGTTATAACCGCCGCCTTCTGTTTCAAAAAGCTTTTGGAGTTCTTCGGCATAGGTATTTAGCTCACTAGTATATGAAGTTGCTTTTTTAGCCTTTTCATATATTGGACGAGCTCTTTGGGGCTCATTTTTTAGTTTAGTTGCTTCAAATGAAGCATAGGTGGCATCAACACCAACTTGGACGTTCTGTGTTGAAGCATTTAAACTATCTGTTAAGTTTTTGAAAGCTTCTAAAATTGAATCACTAACATTCAGTGCCACTAAACCTAACAATACCAGGTAAAGTATTCCAATCATTTTCTGCCTTGGGGTTTCTTTACCTCCAGCCATGCAATTTTATTTAAAAATTTAAAGTTCTATAATTCATTAAGCAATTATCCCCGATTAGGCTGATTCATTGCAGAAAGCATATTCCCATAAATAGAATTTAGGGATGATAAGTTCTTAGCTAATTTGCTAACTTCTTCTTTGAATTGTTTAGAATCTTCCATTGACTCATTAAAATTTTGCATGGTCAGCGAAAGATTCTGATAGAATTTGTTCATTGATTTTAAATGTGCACTTGAATCTTGTAATTCTAGCTCATAAACAGCGTTAAGTGCTGAAATATTTTTTGCTAGATTATTTACTTGCTCATGGTAAGACTTAGAATCGACATTTGTATCAGCCATTTCTCTAAGACTTACAGTTGCCTTATCAAAAGCTAAATTCAGATTATCAAAACTACCCGATGCAGTTTTAACCTTAGCTGTAAGTTCAGTGGTTGCAGTTGCTGTATCAGCAATCCCGGAAATCGCAGAAACTTTATCTGCGAAAGATCTTAATCCGGTACCCAGACTTTCAATCAATTCAGGTCCAATTTTCGCTTCTGCCATCATTTTATCCAATGCGGCGGTAGAAGATCCCGAACTTGCTGTAGTTGATCCTGATATTTCTCCTTTAAATTCTTCATCCAATTCAGGATAAACCTTTGTCCAATCAGGTTCAACTGATTCTGATTTAAAGCCCAATGCAAAAAACAACAAAGCTTCTGTAATTAGTCCGACGGCTATCATAATCTCTCCACCTTTCCAGTGTAAGATCTTGAACATCAGGCCAACAATTACTACAGAAGCACCCCATGAAATTAAGGTATTGATACTCAGTTTAAATTTTTTCTTTTGAGCCATAATATATACGCTATTTTATATAAGAAAGGATTGTAATTTTTGATTAGAGTTTGTCTTTAATATCCCGACCCTGATACTTGGTAATACAACGAAACCCGATGTAAGATTTTGCAGTGTCTTGATATTCAAAAGTGCTTGCAGAATTCTGAAGGAAATAACCAATATCTTTCCATGACCCCCCACGCACAACCTTGCGTTTCAATACTTCAGGATCTTCTGGACGAGCTTCATAACTGAAGGTAGGGTTCATATCATGTGTAAAGGTAGAGGACGATTCATCAAAAGCTGATGAAGTCCATTCAGCTACATTACCTGCCATATTATATAAGCCGAAGTCATTTGGATAATATGCCTTTACATTCACAGTAAATGGTCCACCATCATCAATGTAGTTGCCTCTTCCAGGTTTGAAATTTGCCATCAAACAACCTTTTGCATTTCGGATATAAGGTCCTCCCCATGGAAAACTTGTTCCAACACGACCTCCACGGGCAGCATATTCAAATTCAGCCTCAGTAGGAAGATCATAATCAGCACGCTTTGGAAGTTTGCGACTATCCATGTAGGCTTCATTAAAACGTGTCCTCCAAACTGTAAAGGCACGGGCTTGGCGCCAATTAACTCCAACAACAGGATAGTTTGAAAAGGCAGGATGTGAAAAATATCCTTTAACCATAGGCTCATTCTGAGCATAAGCAAAGTCTGATAACCAAACCAAAGTATCTGGATATATACCAACCGTATCCCTAAGAATAAAATCAGAACGTCTGGCTTCTTTGTTATTACGATTATTAGCTGCTTCTCTTAATTTCATTATTGCAAAATTGTATTTAATCAATCTTACATCAATTTCATTCCGATCAAATACTTTGTCTTCACCCTGATAATACATGCCCTGCAATTTAGGACCATTAGCCGATGCTCCCTTTTTCCCACTCCAAATTGCACTTCCATTACCTACTTTTTTCCAGTTAATGTATTTTTTACCTGCATCATTAGGGTCAACCTTTCCTTTGGGTTTAAGATAATACTGATCATCCTGCAAATAAGTAGAAATTGCAATCGAATCTCGCACCCAATTCACGAATTGACGGTATTCACTATTGGTAATCTCTGTGGCATCCATGTAGAATGCCTGTACGGACACCTGTTTGTTTTGTGATATCTGAGCAAAAGTGATATCTTGGTCGGTTTGACCCATTATAAAAGTTCCTGCAGGAATATAAACCATGCCGAAGGGTACCTGATTGTTCTTAAACTTTTTAGTTGCAATACCAATCAACTCACCATTTGTACCACCTTTACCACAACTGGCGCCTAATACGACGATAGCTGCAAGAACGATAAAGTATATTTTTCTCATTTTAAATGATTACAGTTTGCATTCGCTAAACAAAATAATTTCGAAGATAATAAAAAAGCATATAATATAT
>JBDNGV010000502.1:0-12771 GCA_041689125.1 Daejeonella sp. | reverse complement strand
ATTTAATGAAAATTATTGTTTTATTCTTCTCTCCAATATTTATCTTTTAGGTAAACAGGAGCATTATATAAGTTTTAAGTCTTAAGCATCTGTATTGTTTGAGGTGATTAACAGAACTCGTCCTTCCTATTTATTATTCTATAATTTATTAACTTTACTATCCATTAGTACTTGATTCAAGTAACTCATGTTACGCAACAAGTCGGAAGGACTGATATGATTATAGAAAAAACAAAATACAAACGCACCACCAAAACCCCTAAGGGGATGAAATAAGGAATAATTACATCCTTTCGGGATTTTTAGAAAGTTTGCGTAACATCAGTTAAGTAATTTATTATATACACCTGCTGTATTATAATAATGGCTTTTAATACATTAACAGCTAATTAATTTACATTATCAAGTTTATGAGGAACTCGTACTTTATTATATTGATTACGCTGCTAATAGCCTCCTGCGCCACATCAGAAACCAAAACCTGGAAGTATAAACTGGAGACTTCTGACTTTATACATCGCTCTATAAAACAAATAACGGATGTTATGGTTCATGACATCTATTCTCCTCCGGTAGCAAGCCGTACTTATGCTTATATCAGCATTGCAGGTTATGAAGCTGCTATACATGGGAGTTCAAAGTATAACAGCCTGGCCGGACAATTAAATAATCTTAACACTTTACCCAGACCCGACGCCGGTAAAGAATACAGCTATCAGTTAACCTCCGTTCATGCAATCCTGACTGTGGGCAAGTCGCTGGTTTCTTCAGAAGAGAAAATTGAAATTTTCCAAAAAAAGATGATGGAAGAGTTTAAAGCCTCGGGTATTCCGGAAGATGTGTTCGAAAACTCTATTTCGTTCGGCAATGAGGTAGCAGCCCATATTCTGGCATGGGCCTCCAAAGATAATTATAAACAAACCCGGTCATTTCCTAATTTTTTTATTAGTGATGATGATAGTTCATGGAAACCTACACCTCCAAGTTATATGAAGGCAGTAGAGCCCCATTGGTATAAAATTAGGACATTTTTAATTGACTCAGCTCAACAATTTAAGCCGCTTCCTCCCACGTCTTTCTCGTCAGATAAAAACAGCCGGTTTTATAAAGAAGCTTTAGACGTATATAATGAGGGCCTGGATCTGTCACCTGAACAAATAGCAATTGCAAACTTTTGGGATTGTAACCCGTTTAAAATGAATATAAACGGGCATGTAATGTTTGCTACAAAGAAAATTACACCCGGAGGGCACTGGATCAATATAACGCGTCTGGCTTGTAAAAAAGCAAATGCCGGTTTTATTCAGTCGGCAGAGGCTTATGCCAGTTTAGCCATTACACTTGCCGATAGCTTTATAAGCTGCTGGGATGAAAAATACAGAAGTAATGTGGTACGTCCCGAGACTTTTATTAATCAATACATTAATGAAAGCTGGATTCCATTGCTTCAAACCCCTCCCTTCCCTGAATATACCAGCGGCCATAGTGTAGTATCAACAGCCTCGGCTGTAATGCTTAACAAACTATTTGGAGAAAATTTTTCTTATACTGATTCTACGGAACTTGAATTTGGTATACCCCTGCGGGAATTCAAGTCATTTAAACAAGCTGCCGAAGAAGCTGCTATCAGCCGGTTCTATGGTGGTATTCATTATATGCCATCTATTGTAAATGGTATGCAGGAAGGAAATAAAATTGGTGAGTTTATTACCCGCAAATTAAGAACAAGGAAAAAGGATCTTGCCCTAATTGAATAATTGATTTTATTTATCTCTTCATACGTGTGCATCAGTCAGTAGTTATCTTAATATCTAAACTTTTACAAGAATTAATGATACAATATAGTCATAATCTGACAATATACAGTAAGTTTTAATATGCTTTATACGATAACATTGTAACTACAAACCATTATAATAAATACTCGCTGATGAAGTAGTGGTTACTAATTACACTTGTTTTATTGTCCCATACCAATTTGCACGCGCAACAAAAAACCTATTTAGGTTTTCTCCCTGAAGAAGTTAAAGTGGATGCTCGTCTCCCAATCAATATGACAAAGGATAAGCAACAACTCCCTGAAGTTAAGCCGAACATTATTATCATTATGGCCGACGACCTCGGGTTTTCAGACCTTGGTTGCTAGGGTGGCAAAATTGAAACGCCAAACCGGGACTGGCTTGCAAAAAACAGCACGAGATTTAATTCATTTTACAATGCTTCCAGATGCTGCCCTACCAGAGCTTCATTACTAACCGGTTTATATCCTCATCAAGCCGGTGTAGGACGTATGACTATGAACCAAAAGTTACCCGGTTATATGGGTTAATTAACTAAAAACAAGGTTACTATAGCAGAAGTCTTAAAAAAACATGGTTATCAGACTGGCATGCTTGGTAAATGGCATATATCAGAAACTATAGGTAAAAATCCGTAAGATCAGTTGAAATGGCTTGCCCATCAACAAGAGTTTGGTGATTTTTCAGATACCCTTACCTATCCTACCCATAGGGGCTTTGATAAATTTTATGGAACTATATGGGGTGTTGTTGATTATTTTGATCCGTTTAGTCTTGTTAATGGTACCAAACAGGTAAAATCAGTTCCTAAAGATTTTTATTACACGAATGCAATTGGGGATTCAAGTGTTTCTTAGATCAATCAATATAATAAAAGTAAAGATCCTTTTTTCCTATACGTAGCTTACACATCCCCTCATTGGCCTTTGCAAGCTTTGCCTGAGGATATAAAAAAATACGAAAACACGTATGAAAAAGGATGGGAGTACATCAGACAGGCCAGGTTTGAACGTATGAAAAAGTCGGGTCTGTTTAAAGGGTACAAAATCTCATTGTCTGATTTCATGTACCCGGAACTAAACTGGCATAATAATAAGAATAAGGCCTGGGATGCAAAGGCAATGGCTGTACATGCAGCTATGGTTGATGGAATGGATAAAAACATTGGCAAACTGATCAAAACACTTAAGGATAATAATCTGCTTGATAATACATTGATTATGTTTTTATCAGACAATGGCGCAAGTGCGGAAGACCCTGCTTTGTATGGCTCTGGTTTTGACAGGGCAGGAAGTACCAGGGATGGGAAAATAGTAATATTTCCAAAAAATAAAGAAGTTTTACCCGGCCCTCAAACGGTTCATACCGGTATTGGTGCACAGTGGGCCAATACAACAAGCACTCCTTTCAGGTATTGGAAATCCAAAGAACATGAAGGGGTCATATCCACTCCTTTTATAGCCTTTTGGCCAAAAAAAATCAATCAAAAAAATACTATAAATACTACACCAGCACATATAATTGATTTAATGAGTACATGTTTGGAAGTAGCAGGGGGCAAATATCCAACTCAATACAATGACAATCCTATAACACTTACTCCCGGAACGAGCCTGTTACCTGTATTTTTGAAGAATTCATCTGGTCAAATCCATAAAGAGCTATTCTGGGAACATTTTGGAGCAGCGGCTTTAAGGCAAGGGAATTATAAAATTGTCAAGGTTAATAATAATAGTGATTGGGAATTATATAATCTGAAAGCAGATCGCAGTGAAATAAATAATCTTGCAAATAAAAATCCTGACTTGCTAAAATCACTTACTCAGCGTTGGGAAAAGCTGGCAAATGATTATAAAGTGTATCCTAAGCCGCTGTCAAACTAAGTATTAAATAAGATCAAATCAGAACATCAATAAAGTGCATCCAATGGATAATCGCTTGCTTTAATATTTATCACATGTTAAAATCAATAAAGTATACGTGTTTGCTTTCCCTGGTCCTGGTGTTATCAATCGTTAGTTTTGCCTAAAACGCGGCAATAAAGCAAGCAAAGATCAGCGTGAACCTGGCTAAAGAAAAAGCCCCAATGAAACCTGTATGGGCATAGTTTGGGTATGATGAACCCAATTATACCTATATGAAAGATGGTAAAAAACTACTTTCTGAATTAGCGGCATTAAGTCCTGTGCCTGTTTATCTACGCACGCATAGCCTACTGGTGACAGGGGATGGTGTGGCTGCTTTAAAATGGGGCTCAACCAATGCCTATACCGAAGATGAAATGGTAACCCGATTTATAACTGGAAGATTATAGACAGTATTTTTGATGCCTATATTGAACGTGGCATGAAGCCACTTGCCCAGATCGGTTTCATGCCCGAGGCGCTATCTACGCACCCGCAGCCGTACAAACATTACTGGAAGCCCGGCGACAATTATGGTGACATATTTACCGGATGGGTTTATCCTCCAAAAGATTATAAAAAATGGGGCGACCTGGTTTACAACTGGGTAAAGCACAGTGTAGCCCGTTATGGCCAAAAAGAAGTTGAAAGCTGGTACTGGGAAGTATGGAACGAACCAAATGGCTATTGGAAAGGTACCATGGAAGAATATTTTAAATTATATGATTACGCTGCTGATGGTTTAAAACGGGCTCTGCCAACGGCTAAAATTGGGAGCCAAAATATTGCCGGCACATCCAGTGCAGGTGCACATATATGGCTTAATGAGTTTATAAAGCACTGTACGGTGGGAACAAATTATGCAACCGGTAAAATTGGATCACCTATGGAAGCGCTGCTTTTCCATGCGAAAGGTTCTCCTAAAGTTATCAATGGCATTGTGCAAATGAATATCAATATGGCTATAAGTAACCGCATGTATCCCATCAAAACAGTATTAGATTCTAGTGTCAGGGGAGCACAAACTGATATTGGCGTACTGGCATCAAAAGATAAAAAACTGCTGCAATAATGGTTTGGAATTACCATGATGATGATAAACAGGGTTCTGCCGAGCCGGTGTAAATAGGCATTAAAGGCGTTCCGGCAAAATCAGTTATGTTAACACATTACCGTATAGACAACGAGCATAGCAACTCATACGAAATATGGAAAAAAATGGGATCACCACAAAATCCAACACATACACAAATCGCAGAACTTGAAAAAGCAGGGTCTTTGCAAACTATTGGTAAACCAGAAAAGCGAAGAGTTAAAGCGGGATGTGTAATTGTGGATATCGTTTTGCCGCGTCAGGGTGTTTCATTACTTAAGATGGATTGGTAATTGGTTGAAGAAAATTTGAACGAAGTTCAACTTTTTCAATTTCATTTACTGCCTGATACATACCACAAATAATAAAAGAATACCTTTTTTCATTATGATCATTTTAATCCCGATATGCTTCCGTTGCAATTTGCAAATATTCATTTCTGTAATAATGTGGTTGTTTTCCCATAACTTTTTTGAATTGCTTATTAAAATTAGATAATGTTTGAAATCCACACTCGTACCCAATATTATCAATATTCATTTTTTCTTCCTTAAGTAATTTGCATGCGTGTTTAATTCTGATCTCTTTCAGGAAATCAGAAAATGACTTATTTACACGTGATTTAAAATATCTACTGAAGGATGTTCGCGTCATATTTATTATGTTGGCAACCTCATCCAGACTTATTTTTTGCCTAAAATTTTTCATTACATATCCATACACTTTATTCATACGATTTGTTTCAGCCTCAGTATTAGAAGAAACGGGATGATTATGAGCAATGAAATTGCACTCGCTTGATTTTGCTAAAACATCTAATATTTTCAACAGCTGGATAATGCTGTCCATACCTTCTAAACCAAGAAGAGACCACATCATTTTACTTACGATAACCTTGGTTCCGCCTCTTATCTCTAATCCCCGTTCAGATTTTTGAAAAAGCTTGTTGATGCTTTCCATTTCTTCCTTTTGATGTAGAGTTTCCCCTAAGAAATGATCATGGAAATAAATAACAATTACCGTAGTGCTCAGCTGACTTTCTTTTTCAAAATATTGATCATCACTTCGCCAGACGTGGGGAAGGTTTGGACCTGTAAGGACCATATCGCGGGCTTTAAAAGATTTGATATTGTCTCCTACAATGCGTGTCCCCTCCCCCTTAACCACGAAAGACAATTGGTACTCAGGGTGTAAATGAAACGTCGGATCGAAATGAGGAGCCTGTATTTTTTTGATTACAAATGCTCTGGACTCTGGGATCGCTAATTTTGGTATTATATGTTTCATCTTAAATGTATGTTACCCTAATATCTAAACCTTTACAGGAAATAATGATACAATATAGTCATAATCTGATAATATACAGTAAGTTTTGATATGCCAGAAACGATAATATTGTAGTTACAAACCATATTTAACTAAATATAAATGTATAAAAAGGGAGGTACTACTAAGAAATTTAAAAAATGCTGATCACGATTATTTAAAACTAAATGATTAATTAAATAAACTAAAATGAAAAAACTAATCCCCAAAAAAGTCATTCCATCTGAGCAATCTTGTGCAAGAGGGCTTATAACTAAAATCAAATTCCTTTTGTTACTAACTACACTTGTTTTATTGACCCATACAGATTTGTATGCGCAACAAAAAACAGTTAATGGTACAGTTACTTCTATTGACGGTGAGACTCTTATAGGGGTGAGCATTAAATTAAAGGGAGAAAGCATAGGGGTTAGTACAGATGCGGATGGAAAATACTCCATCTTATTACCAACTGGAAAAGGCATCTTAGTATTTACCTATATTGGTTTTCTCCCTAAAGAAATTGTGGCGGATACCCGTACCTCTATCAATGTGATATTAGAAGAGGATAAGCAACAACTGAGTGAAGTTATTGTTACCGGATACGGTACTCAAAAAAGAGAATCAATAACAGGGGCTATTTCAACCATCTCCAGTAAAGATTTGGAAAAAGTACATGGTGGTTCTCAGGTGAGTACCGGCCTTGCAGGGAAATTACCTGGTGTCACATTTCGTATGCCTGATGGGCGACCTGGGGCAGGTGCCAATATTCAGATACGGAATATGGGAAACCCCTTATATGTAATTGACGGGATCCAGCAGGATGCACGGCAATTTAATAATCTTGCATCAAGTGATGTGGAAAGTATTACCGTCTTGAAAGACGCATCTGCTGCTATTTATGGGGTACGTGCCGCCAATGGAGTGATTGTAGTAACCACTAAAAGAGGTGGTAAAAATAAACGCAGTTCGGTAGGTGTTGATGTATTTACCGGTTTTCAAAATTGGACTAGGTTTCCTGATGTGGTGAATGATTCATACCAGTGGTATTTGGGGAAAGCTGATGCAGAGATGAATCACCTGGGCACAACAACTGTCACTAAAGCAGAACTGGCCAAATATCAGGCGGGTACAGAACGCGGTTATCAAAGCTTTAACTGGAAAGATTTTATCGTACAGGAAAATGCTCCCTTGTACCAGCAAAGTATTAATGCTTCTGGTGGTTCAGATAAAATAAACTATTACTTTTCCGGAACCAACCTGTTCCAGTATTCTGTATTAGGACGTGAGTTTACTTACGGACGTAAAAACATTAATGCTAATATTGATGTAAATATAACAGACAGGTTAAAAGTTGGGGTTAACATAAATGCATATAATGAAGTCAGGGATAATCCCGGAATACCTGGTGGCGATGATTACAATTTACCAAGACGAGCCATTTTATGGAACAGGCCATGGGAACGGCCCTATGCCAATGATAACCCTGAATATTTAAATGATATTGGGCATAATGAATCCAACTGGGCTTATAATAATAAGAAGCTCGGCGGATATGCCAATGATAGAAGGCGTTTCGGAAGAACCATATTCACGGGTCAATATGATATTCCTTTTATCAAGGGACTCCAGGCAAAAGGATCTTATTCTTATGGCCTTGAAGACCGCCTGGTAGACGGACATGAATATACCTATAAAGCATATACGTATAATCCAACCGATCAAAGTTACAGGCATACCGGTGGCAGCATCAATCCATGGCGGGAGCGGAGAGCCCAGAAAATAGAAACCAACAACTACCAGGCAGGATTAAATTACAACAATACTTTTGGCAAACACACATTAGGAGGCCTTCTAATATCAGAAAGGTACGACGTAAGGGATAAGGAAGTATTCGTTCATGCTGTACCGGCAACAAATGTTCTTCCGCTTATTTATTATCCTACTACTACCAGGTATAATGACTTAGATAATCAGGAAGCCCGTATAGGCTACATTGGGAGGCTAAACTACAGTTTTGCTAATAAATATTATCTGGAGCTTTCAGGCAGGCGTGATGCTTCATGGAAATTTGCACCAGATAAAAGAATAGGTTATTTCCCTTCTGCTTCTGTTGGATGGAGAATTACCGAAGAGAAGTTTATTAAATCGTTATTAGGTGAAAACAGTAAATTAAATGATTTGAAGATCCGGGCTTCTTACGGTATATTAGGCGATGATAATAATGGGGTATCACCAACTGATTACCTTGAAGGATATAATTATAATCAGGGATATGGTATCCTGGATAATAATGCGATTATCGGTTCCAGAGATAAAGGTAAACCTGTTTTAAATATATCCTGGTTTCAGAGTAGGATTTTTGACCTGGGTGCCGATTTTTCATTGTTTAACGGCAGACTGAGTGGCAGTGTAGACTATTTTGACAGGTTGCGTACCGGGCTTAGAGGTCGTAAATACGATATTCTTGTTCCTGATGAGTTAGGCTATAATTTACCTGACGAAAATATAAACAAGGATAAGCAATTCGGTGGAGAAGGGTCACTATCATATAATGGAACAGCCGGCAGCGTTACTTTTAGTGTAGGCGGGAATGTGGGATATGCCCGTAGTAAGTTCGTTTCTTCTTATAAGCCAATATTTTTTAACTCATGGGATCAGTACCGTAGCTCCGCTGAAGGAAGATATCAGGGCCTTTTTTGGGCATATCAGACAGAAGGCCAGTTCAAATCACAGGAACAGATCAATAATTATCCTGTAAATATAGATGGCCAGGGAAATAAAACATTACTCCCGGGTGATCTGATATACAAGGATCAAAATGGAGATGGAAAAATTGATGCGTATGATGAGCGGCCGCTTGGCTACGGAACGAACCAGCCTGTTATTAACGGTGGGTTCAACTTCACGGTAGGCTGGAAAGGTTTTGATTTTGCCGCTGATTTTTCAATAGGCACTATGTATAGCTTTAATCAGGACAATGAGATACGCAGAGGGTATTCTTTGAATGGAGGCGCCCTTAATACCATATTAACAGACCGGTGGCAACGGACAGATCCTTTTGATCTGAACAGTGCATGGCTGCCTGGTAAATATCCCGCATTACGGTTTAATGTAAATTCTGCCAGTTCTGTCAATAGAAATTCTGATTTTTGGTTGCATAATGTTACAGCTATTCGGGCTAGGACTATGGAACTGGGCTATTCATTGCCAAAATCATTAATAAGCAAGGTAAATATTCAAAAAGCCCGCCTGTTTTTCAACGGCTTTAACTTATTTTCAATTGACAATTTAAGGAAGTTTGGTATTGATGCCGAAGTTCAGGATACAAATGGATTACAGTATCCGCAAAATTCATTTGTGAACATGGGTTTTAACCTTACTTTATAACAATTTTAATAAACTAACATGAAAAAGAAATTTTTAATAATAATAGGCAGCCTCTTCGTTTTTAGCCTGGGATGCAGCAAGAGTGATTCTGAATATTTAGACATCAAACCTACCCAGGTGCTTAGTACGGAACTTGCCTTTAGCGATCCTGCTCAAGTTTTATCTATTCTGGCTAATCTTTATACACGCCAGTACGATTATTCCAGAATAACTGCCTGGCCTACCGTTGGTGATTTTAATGAATCTTTTTATTCGCAAAATAATCTGTATAATGAATACCACGGAAATAATTCTTGGGGCTTCCAGGGACCTAGTAATTTCTGGATAACCTGGGATTATACCTATATACGGGAACTTAACCTATTTATAGAAAGATGTACAACAGCTACTTCGCTGGATGCTCCTACTAAAGCATTGTATATAGCTGAAGCAAGGTTTCTGAGGGTAAGCTATTATTTTACCTTGACCCAGTTTTTTGGCGGAGTTCCGCTTATTTTGAAATCTCTGGAATATGACGGTAGTGGAAATACTACCCCGCTGCAATTTGCAAGAGCAAAAGAATCTGAAATGTATGACTTTATAATCAAGGAAGCAGAAGAATTAAAGAATTTGCTTCCCGCCAAAAGCGCTACAAAAGCAAGAGCCACCAAAGGCGCTGCTTTGGCTATGGAGTCAAGGGCTGCCCTATACGCTGCTTCTATTGCAAAATATGGCGCAACAACACCTTCAGTATCACTTTCTGGCGGGGAGATAGGTATCCCAGCCAGTATGGCTAATGCTTATTATACCATCGCATTGAGAGCTTCCCAGGAAATTATAAACGGATCTGCAGGTAATTATGCTTTGTATAAAAAACAACCTGGCAATCTTTCTGAAAATTTCGCTGCTATATTTTATGATAAAACACAAAATAATGAAGTTATCTGGGTAGACGACTTTGCAATAAAGTTCAGATTACATGG
Organism: Daejeonella sp.; assembly: GCA_041689125.1. GTDB lineage: Bacteria > Bacteroidota > Bacteroidia > Sphingobacteriales > Sphingobacteriaceae > Daejeonella. Next base: position 2,318 of record JBDNGV010000502.1, on the reverse strand, counting down.
CTTTACACAGGTAAACCAGCCTCGTTTTGGGGCAGAAGAAGAAGAAGGGGGCCGTATCAATCCATCACTTAATCTGGTTCAATCATTTGAAAAACTGGATAATACGTTTGCACCTCTCGCCACTAATGACGGAGTAGGCAATCTGATATATTATACTAAGCAGGAGGATATATTTGCAGACCGGGATGCCCGCCTAGCTGGAACGGTAATAATTCCCGGATCAAGTTTTAAAGCAAGGCCGGTTGATATCTGGGCCGGGGTTCAGTTAGCCGACGGAAGTGTAATAAGCGGAGGTGAGCGTGGTGCGCAAAAAACGTTGCCGGGTAAAACAGTGCCGGAGCAGGTTGTTGGATTTGATGGACCTATAAGCGGGATTGAACATTCTGCTCAAACAGGTTTCTATATCCGTAAATACCAGGATCCTGCCATTGGCTCAGGTCAGCGGGGAATACAAAGTGCAGTTTGGCAGGTAAGGTATCGTTATTCTGAGATACTATTAAATGCAGCAGAAGCAGCTTTTGAATTAGGACAGACTCCGGTGGCTGCTGATTATATGAACCAGGTACGCTCCAGAGCAGGATTAATCATTCCTTTAACTGCTGCCGATATGTCATTTGACAGGATTGTTCATGAACGCAGAGTTGAATTCGCATTCGAAGGCCAGTATTTTTATGATCTGAAACGTTTTAGAATAGCCCACAAAATATTTGATGGAGTTGCTCTCAACAAAACAGATCTTTTAAGTAATTTATCTAGCGCTACCAAACGCAGTACCCAGCCTTACGGTTTATTACCTTATAAATTTTACTCCCCGGGATCGCCAAATAATGGTAAATGGATCTATAAAGTGATTTTACCAAATCAGGTAAATGCGAGTGACAACTGGCAACTGGGTAATTATTATAGTGAGATCAATGCAGGTATCCTGACAAATAATCCTAAACTAGTTAAACAACCAAATCAATAAGTATTTACTTATAAATGTATTAATTATGAAAATCAGATCTTATTATATATTCTTTGCAATCCTTATTGTTATTCTATCCTGTAAAAAGGATAATTATGACGAACCGGCAGCTACCTTAAGCGGACGTATAGTTTACAACGGTGAGCCGCTCAATTTTGAATTTAACAGAGTGAGCTATGAGTTATATCAGCCCGGCTTTGGTAAAACCGGACCTATTGCCAGCGTGTTTACACCGGAGGGAGCATTTTCACATGTTCTTTTTGATGGGAATTACAAATTGGTAGTTCCTGCCGGGCAGGGGCCATTTGTATGGAAGAAAACTTCTGCGGGTAAACCGGATTCAATAGCAATAGCTCTAAAGGGAAGCACCAATATAGATATTGAGGTTATGCCTTATTTTATAATAAGAACTCCTCAGTTATCTTTTGCAGGTGGTAAAATTACAGGTACATGTAAGCTGGAAAAGATTGTGACCAATGCGGATGCTAAGAACATTGAGCGCGTAACACTTTATATCAGTAAAACACAATTTGCCGATTCTCAAACAAATGTTGCTATTGTAAATTTAGCAGGAAGCAATATTACTGATCTGAATAATGTGAGTTTAAGTGTGACTGTTCCTACATTAACACCTGCTCAAAATTATGTATTTGCCCGCATAGGGGTTAAATTTTCAGGTGTGGATGATATGATCTTTGCAGAAACAAAGAAAATAACTCTTTAATAGTAGTATTGGGTTTTAGGTAATTCGCCCGAATTTATTTTCGGGCGAATTATTTCATACAATTATTATATTTGAAATCTCTGCGATAGGCAGGCTGTCCCCCTCTGGAGGGGGTATGGGGAGGATAATAATATCATCAGTTAGATAATAGCGATCCACCCTCTTTGATTCTCCCGCCTGCCTGCGGTAGGCAGGGTAGCTGCGATAAGCAGGGCTTCATCATCAAAAAACAAATTGTTTACGTATGGAAATGAAACTCAATCCATCGCCCCTTCTGTTAAGCATCTGCTTACTGGCTTTTGGGGCCTGCAATAATTCATCAGATAATCGGACTGGAAACGCTTCGGATAGCTTAAAAAAAAATGTTGTGCTTTCAAAAAACTCATTTCAACAAACCATTGACGGAAAGAAAACCGATTTATACATTCTTAAGAATAAGAATAATGTAGAGGCTGCTTTTACCAATTATGGAGGGCGCCTGATAAGCCTGATGATTCCTGATAAAGAAAGGAAATTCACTGACGTGGTGGTTGGTTTCTCCAGCGTAGAGCAATACAAAGCATCTAAGGAGTCTTATTTTGGGGCCATAATCGGGAGATTTGGAAACCGTATTGCCAGGGGTAAATT
>JBDNGV010000501.1:0-2530 GCA_041689125.1 Daejeonella sp. | reverse complement strand
TGATTTACTGCGATTTAGAAGAATCAACTAAATTGAAAAAATAACTAAATTCTAATTTTTACATTAAAATCGTGGTAGAACCGTTTAATTAAAGTATATTAATTAAATTAATATTCATAATTTTAAATTAGATCTCTAAATTTATCCTGAAAATAGTCAAGTGGCACAAATTTTGGAATAGCAAACATCAAAAACTGATCAGTTACCTGAAATTAGAATTTGGACAATCAAAAACTCGATAACTTTGCTCAAATAGACTCTAAAACACGATTTTCAATAATTTATAAACTTTATCGCAAGAAGACAGTTAACCGTTTTTAGATTCTTAAAACAAGAATTTCGATACCAATAAATAAAATGTATCTATATGAATAAAATAAATACTATAACAAATCGAATTTTTGATAAACTATTATCAGAGCATACTCGAGAAAAAACTGAAAAAGTTATTTTATATATTGCACTATTGAGTTTCTTCATTCATTTGGGAGTGATCTATTTGAATAAATTTAATATTATAGAATTCTCCTCGAATTCTGAATTATTAGTAAGTCCGATATCGGCGGCTTACACACCCTTTTCATTTATTTTAGCCTATGAGGTGTATCTCTTGATTTATTATTTACCTAAGTCATTTACCACGTATATAATAAAGCAGTATGAAATCATTACTCTTATAATTATTCGAAAATTATTCAATGATTTGTCGGCATTGGAACTTTCTTCGGAATGGTTTGAAATAAAAGGTGATCTGCAATTTACATATGATATTCTTGCTTCAATTATACTTTTTTATTTAATATTCCTCTTTCAGAAACAAGGAAGTAAAAAGTATAACGATATCAAAGAGCTGCCTTATATTATCGAAAATTTTGTCAACAAGAAAAAATTAATAGCAGTTATTTTGGTACCGTTGTTTTTCACAATGGCCTCTTATACATTAATAAATTGGGCTGCGGGAATTTCGTTTTCTTCACAAGAAATCCCTTCATTCGAAAGTATCAATAATCTTTTCTTTGATCAATTTTTTACCATACTTATTTTAGTAGACGTAGTATTGCTTCTTATTTCTTTCTTTTATACCAGTCAATTTCATAAAATAATTCGAAATTCGGGATTTATTATTTCCACTATTTTAATCCGAATGTCTTTTGGTGTAACTGGCCTTATTAGTACTATTCTTATTGTAATGGCGGTTCTGTTCGGCCTAGCCATAATTACAATCCACAATAAATATGAAAAGAATTCACTACCATTATAAACAGCTGTATCTATTCCGTTTTATTGGACAGTAGGCTATCATCTTAACTTAGACACCATGAATAAGAAAGGTAGAAGATCGTAGGACAAATCTTTCAAATTGGTGGTTGGTGAACTATACAAAAATGAAAAATGATCTAGGGATATTAGCAATGATTTGCACACTCCTTCGGAAATGTTTCGACGATGAAGAAGAGTTTTTAGTTTCTAGATATTCCAATTTTCAAGTAACGTAATGCCTGTTGTAAGTCCTGACCAAAAGAAATTATGGACTTAAAAAAAGTGCTGAAAGAATCTAATATTAGGTGGTATATTTTAAAAAAAGCACTCGGCATCTTTTCCAAGAGCAACAATAAATATTCGGTTTAATGAAAGACCAACGGGAAAAATTAGCTGTTTAGAAGAATTGTGAGGTTTTCGAAATGTCCAAAAGCAACTATTATAACAGTTTAAGCCGTAAACCCTCCATATTAAGCTGTAAAAATGAAGTGCTAAAACTTGAAATTTCGGATCTGCATTAGAGGAACCAAGGAAACTACGAAGCTCATAACTCACCCTTGAACTGAAAGATCAATATTCCAAGCATCTATGCATCGATTAGCCTAACTGAGAAAACAACTGAGGATCAAAAATATTATCTGCAAAAAATTCAAAGCAATGACAAAAAATCTAATCATGCATATACTCAACCACAGAACGTTTTAAACAGGGATTTAATATCGATTAAGCTGGGTAAAAAAATCAATCCTTACCTATTTTAAAACACTTTAAGGATGCTTCTATCTAACCATCATCATAGATTTGTTTGACCAGAGATTCATTGGATGGGCTATGAATGAGATAGTTGAGTCATATGGAATAGTAAATCCTACGTTCAACATGATTATTGAGAATCGTCATGTAAATCAATATTGACTGACATTCTATTCAGATAGAAGAGTTCAGTATGCATTTAAAGAATTCAGAGATCAACTCAAAGCATTTAAAGTAAACCAGAGCATGAGTAGAAAAGGGAATTCCTGGGGCAATGCCACAGCTGAAAACTTCTTCAAAATCTCAAGTCGTAAATAATTTATCATACGAGCTATGATGACCTACCATTTGCCATAGTTGAAATATTTAAGTTTCTAGAGATCTGGTAAAACGTGAAAAGAAAACATTCATATTTCAATTACCTCAAAACAGATTAATTCGGGAAAACAATAAAAATGAGGGCTGCTTAGAAAATTAGAACCCGAAATTATATTTTACAGAATATTTTACAAGACTT
>JBDNGV010000500.1:0-4221 GCA_041689125.1 Daejeonella sp. | reverse complement strand
TCTGGTGGAAAAGCAATGCGTGGCCCTCAAAGTGCCGGAATCTTAATGGGTAAAAAGAAGTATGTTGATGCCGCTCGTCTGAGTAATAATCCAAGAGGTGGTATTGGTCGCGGGCAGAAAGTAAATAAGGAAGAAGTGTTAGGAATGTATGCCGCACTGGAACGTTTTATAAATCTGGATCATAAAAAGGAATGGGAGATGTGGGAAAGAAAAATTGCCTTTATTGCAAGTGCTATTAAATCTATCCCAGGCGTCCATACCGAAACATATATCCCACCAACAGACAATAATATGCCTACGCTAAAGGTAACCTGGGATCCGGCTAAGATCAATCTGAGCAATACAGAAATGGGCGAATGTCTTCGTAACGGAAACCCTTCTGTTGAAGTTATTTCATGGGAAGCACCAAATACCCTTCGATGTGGTATGCATGTTCTTGAAGCAGGAGAAGAAAAAATTGTAGCTAGTCGTTTAAAAGAAGAACTATTGAAAGCTTCAGTATAAATTACAAATCATAAAACAATAAAAATGCAAAAACGTTATTTCTTATTAGCAGCACTTTTAATACTCGCTAATTTTACGGTCTGGGCTCAGTCTTATCAAACCTTGCTCAAAGGAGGGCATCTAATCGATGCAAAAAACAATATCAATAAAGTAATGGATATCGCCATTCAGGATGGCAAAATTGCAGCAGTTGCAGTCAATATTGATCCTAAACTGGCAAAACAGGTGATTGATATCAGCGGAAAATATGTGACTCCGGGACTGATTGATATTCACGGACACGTTTTCGCCGGTACTGACCATGGTGGTCAGCTGGGAAATGGATTTTCATCACTTGGGGCAGACGGATTTACCTTTAGGGTAGGAGTAACCACAATTGTTGATGCGGGCGATTCTGGAGCTGAAACCTTCGAATTGTTCAAGAAAAACGTGATCGATAATGTTCAAACCCGTGTTTTGGCTTTTCTGAATATTTCTAAAAAAGGAATGTACGGTGATGAAAATTCTCTGGAACAACAGAACAACAGCTTTTTTGATGCTCAAATGGCTGCTGATGTAGCAAAACATTATAAAGAGCATATTGTTGGGATCAAAGTTGCTCATTACCATAAATCTGATTGGGTTGCTGTTGATCGCGCCGTAGAGGCGGGAAAACTGGCTAATTTGCCAATCATGGTTGACTTTGGTGGTACAGTTCCTCGTTTATCTTTGGAAGAGTTATTTCTAAGAAAAATGCGTCCGGGCGATATTTTCACTCATACTTATGGTGAATTGATAAGAACAAAAGAAACCATTGTTGATTTGGAAACTAAGAAGGTGAAGCCATTTGTATTTGAAGCGCGGAAGAGAGGAATCATTTTTGATGTAGGTCATGGTGGTGGAAGTTTCACTTTCTCTCAGGCAATTCCGGCTACACAGCAGGGTTTCTTTCCAGAAACCATTAGTACCGATTTGCACACAGGAAGTATGAACTCGGCCATGAAGGATCAATTGAATGTGATGTCAAAATTCATGGCTATGGATATGCCCTTATCTGATGCTGTAAAAGCAAGCACCTGGGCAGCCGCAAAAGCGATAAATCATGAAGAACTTGGCCATCTATCAGTTGGTGCAATTGCCGATGTAACTGTATTAAATCTGAGGGAAGGCAAGTTCGGATTCTATGATGTTGCCAGATTCAAAAAAGAAGGGAAAAATTTGTTGGAATGCGAAATGACTTTTAAGACTGGGAAAGTAGTTTATGATCTGAATGCCCTGTCATTTCCTGAAACTAAATAATTGAAATAGATCTAATTAATAAGTCAATAAGTTCAAATAATATATTTTTAATTGTATGAAAAACAAAATCGCATTTATCCTTTTATTGCTTTCAGTAAGCCTTTTAGGTTTAAATTCTGTCCAAGCACAAGATGTTGCAGATAGTCCTGAAGCTAGAATTCGTGCACTCGGAATCAAATTAAGAACTCCGGGGCCTGCATCTGCTAATTTTTTGGGTGCTGTGAGGGTAGGGAATTTGGTTTACCTATCAGGTCAAGGGCCACTAAAAGAGGATGGAAAATTTATGATCGGCAAGGTTGGTAAAGAGTTCAGCTTTGAAGAAGCTAAATATGCAGCTCGTTTAACTGGTATCAGCCTTCTGGAAGCATTAAAAGCAGAAGTTGGAAATCTTAGTAATGTAAAGAGAATTGTAAAAGTATTGGGTATGGTGAACGCTGTACCTGAATTTGATAACCACTCACAGGTAATTAACGGATTTTCAGATCTGATGGTTGAGGTATTTGGAGAGAATGGTAAACATGCACGCTCAGCAATAGGATTGGGATCATTACCAAGAAATATCCCGGTTGAGATTGAGATGATTGTTGAAATGAAAGACTGATTTTTTATTTATTAAAATTATAAACATGAAACGTAGAGACGTCATTAAATTTCTTTCCGCTGCCCCATTGGCAGGAGGAATTATGGGTACCGGTTTAACAGTTCAATCGGCATCAGCCGAAGTAACAACAACTGCTATTGCGGGACGCGACCTTTTCAAAGAACTAGGACTAAAAACATTTATTAATGCTTCATGTGTTTGTACAACCTTAACAGCTTCCCTGATGCCGCCTGAAGTAACCCAGGCAATTGCAAAAGGAGCCGAAGAATTTGTCTTGTTGAATGATGTCCAAGATAAAGTTGGGGCTAAAATGGCAGAAATGTGTCATGCAGAGGCTGCCACAGTAACCGCCGGCTGCTGGTCGGCATTGGTGCAGGGACTTGCTGGTGTGATGACAGGGATGGATCGCAAAAAAGTAATGCAGCTTCCAAATGTAGATGGTATGAAGTCTGAAGTTATTCTTCAGAAATCACATGCAAATGGATACCATCAGGCATTGACCAATACAGGAGCTAAGCTTATCATCGTGGAAACTTTGGAAGAAGCTGAAGCTGCAATCAGTGAAAAGACCGCAATGCTTTGGTTTTTGAACAGGGAGTTGAACAAAGGTAAAGTCAATTATGAACAATGGCTCGCCCTAGGAAAAAAACATAATATTCCAACCATGATTGATATTGCTTCGGATGCGCATCCGGTGGAGAATCTCTGGAAATTTAATGATATGGGTTTCGATTTGGTTGCAATTTCAGGTGGTAAAGCGATGAGGGGACCTCAAAGTGCGGGTATACTTATGGGTAAGAAGGATTTGATTGCCGCATCGCGGTTAAGTGCTCCACCAAACAGTGGAATTTGTCGTGGACATAAAGTGAACAAGGAAGAAATTCTTGCCATGTATGTTGCACTCGAAAGACATATTAAAATGGATCATGTGAAGGAATGGAAAATGTGGGAAGACAGTATGGCCGTTGTTGTGAATACCATTAAAAATATAAATGGAGTAGAAACAGAAGTTTTCATTCCTGAAATCGCCAATAATACACCAACATTACACCTTTCATGGGATAATAATAAGATAAAAATGACTGGAAGGGAGCTTAAAGAACGTTTGTGGAATGGGAATCCAGGTATTGAAGTCATGGGCGGAGGAACAATGGGGGCAAGAAAGGATGGAATTGAATTGTCGGTATGGCAATTAAAACCAGGTCAGGAGAAAATAGTCGCTAATAGAGTAAAAGAAGAGTTAGTTAAAGCAGCTGTTTAATTTTTTTTTATTAATTTTTATCCGATCCGATTCAATGAATAAGGGTGTCTTTTTTAAACTCTTGATGGGAATTTCAATATTATTTTTATTGATTTCCCTATATATGGCTTCTATTGGCAATATTGCAGAAGCAGGGCCATTTGTTATAGGCTTTTTAATATTACTTGCTATTAGTTTCAGGGGTTTTCCTGCACTTCGAGGACTTACGTTTACAACTACAATCCTTTCTGTGGTAGCAACCGCTTTGTATTTTCCCCAATATTTTAAGGAATATAATGGGTTTGAGTTTGCCACTCTAATCACCCCGCTGATCCAGATAATTATGTTCGGGATGGGATGCTCGATGGGTCTAAAGGATTTTATTGCCTTAGCAAAATCACCTAAATCGGTTATAGTTGGGGTAATAAGCCAGTTCACAATTATGCCCATGCTAGGTTTCACTTTGGCAACTTTCACTAACTTTCCGGCCGAAATCTCAGCAGGAATCATCTTATTGGGTTGCGCACCAACATCTGTTACAGCAAGTGTGATGTGTTATCTGGCGAAAGCCAATGTGGTACTCGCTATTACTATTACG
>JBDNGV010000499.1:0-2306 GCA_041689125.1 Daejeonella sp. | reverse complement strand
CCAGCTTCCTTTTGGATGAAAAAAAATTAAATTGCTAAAGGTCGTTCTCCCTGTTTTCTTGTTAGAACCAAAAATATAGCAAAAAATAGCATTGCTACTGCAACTGTAATACCTGCTGTTTTTAAATATTTTAGTCTGTTCTTTTGAAGCGGGTATTCAGAAACGTCGACAATCTGTATGGTGGGTGTTTCCTGCATAAGCATAGTTTTTGACGCTTCAAGATTCTTTACAACTTCCGTATATATAGTTGAAAGAACTATTTTATCGCGGCTCTGCAACTCGCCTGAAACGTTTGAGGTGGGGTATGCAGGATTGGCATCAAGCATGATTTTATTCGCCGCAGAAGCAGAATATGTTTTGCGATTCAACACTCTCTCGATACTATCAGATCTTTTCTCGAGTAGAGCTACTGAGTTTCTTAACTTTTTTGTTTTCGTTTGTATATAAAAATTTGTAGAGGTTTGGATTAGTCTCGTGCAGAATAGCTGCGAAAGCTTTTCGTCCCGCATAGTTGCATTAGCCTCAAAAAATGTTAATTTTTTATCGGGTTTGGTGATCGAAAAATCTTCCCTGATAATCCGAAGGGCGATATCTTGAAGCAGACTATCCTGCAGTCTCGAATAATTTGATCTATCCCAGGGAAAATTCACTTCGTTATTATCCGCGGTGTATTTTGTCCATTTTTTCTTTAATTTTGACACCTCAGCGTATTTATCAGCAAGTGTATAATTTTTGCTAGTATCATATGGTGTTAATAAAGCTTCTTTAATCAATTTCTCACTTTTCAATAGCTGTTGTACATTATCGCCAGCCAGAACACCCCCAGTATTCATCATGCCGCCAATATCGAATCCAAATTGACCCGCTAGAGCAGACAGCATTGATCCGCCACCGCCACTTTTACTGTCATCTACAACAAATGTTACTCGTGAGGTGTATGTAACAGGTCGGTACCAAGCTAAAAATAGGCCAAGCAAAGCTCCAACAATTGCGATTGGAATAAATTTGAATTTATTTTGCCAAAGATACTGGATATCGGTCCAACGATTAAGCAATGCATTGCGGAACGTATATTCTTCCTCGTTTAGGTTATTGTAGTTTTTCTCATCCATATCCTATAACTTTAAGATCGCCACCAGTCCTACAAGTGCGGTTAATACCGAAGCGATTGCGGATACTTCCCCAAAGCCAATTTTAAATGGTGCAGCTTTTTTCTCAGGAACAGTAATTTTACTGCCGGGTTCCACACGTGGATAATCTCTAAAAAATAAGAATTTCTTCACAGGCCGGTTCTTTCCGTTGGCATATTGTATAAACGCACCTTTGAGGCTGCCGTTTTCCGTTATACCCCCCGCTGCGTTAATGTAATATTTAAATCCTGAACGGGCATATCTCAAAAGCTGAGGAGTATTTACTGCTCCGCTGACCTCAACGAACAGATTTTCTCTTGGAACTACGATGCTATCTCCCGGCATCACTATTAATGCATTAGAGTTAAATCTATCAGTGTTGCCATCTTGTCCGAGTTCTACATCTACACGAACTCCTTTTCTGAATATCTGCGCAAAGGCTATGGAACCTGATGGAGTCAAACCACCTGCACGTGCGATAATATCATTTGCTGTTTCATCACGCTTTTGGATGGAGTAATCTCCCGGAAATAACACCTCACCTCTAACTCTTACATTGCCAATGACACGATAATTGACCAATCTGGGAACATAAACATAGTCCAATTGCTCAATAAGGAACGCTCCATTTGCCGGGCTATTCAATGTCGAGTCCAATTCAAGGGTAAACGTTTTCACAAGTTGATTGGCTACTACATCGCTGTTGTCTTTTAGAATCCTTGAAACCTCTATCCTGTGGCTTGCTGCTGCTGTTGTGAATCCTCCCGCCATTGCAATCACATCCTGGATATTCATCCCCTGGCGGAATGTATAGACGCCTGGCCTTCTTACATGGCCCTCAATAGAAATACTTTTCCCCTCGCGAAGGTCATTAGTAGAAAGTACTATAACTGAATCCTCTCGTGTCAAGAGAATGTCTTGCTGCGTACCTGTGTTAATTTTTGTCAGGTCGAATGAAACAATTTCTTTTTCTAGGCTCGGGCTGATCCGCTTGATATATCCTCGAGTAAGGAAAGCATCGTCACGCAGGCCATCGGCCTTTTCTATTAGCTGTTTAAGAGTTAGGCTTGGGGTTAGTTCAAATGAGCCGGGACGATAGACCGCCCCATTGATTGTTACACGGTTTGCGAATCGATCTAAGATCGTATCAAAGTAAACCGAGTCAGCGTTCATTGG
>JBDNGV010000498.1:0-3004 GCA_041689125.1 Daejeonella sp. | reverse complement strand
CTTGAGAATATTCCTACTAAACGATTTAGGGCAATTCCGTAAGTAATTATCCTTTTACACTACATTTCCTGTTCTTATTTTTTTAAATTTGAGAAAGAGTGAATGATTTCCATTATTTGAACCATCCTGATATGAAAATCTTAAAAATATTTCCTTCATTATTTTTTGCAGTTTTTTTGATATCCTGCGAGCAGGAGAAAGAAAAGATCGCAATTAAAAAGCCGGAAGCAGTTAAACTAATGCAGCCCTTTCGCTTTCACAAAGCAATTGAGGTAAAACCCGGCTTAACCTTGGATATTGTGAGCTGGGGCAGGGGATCTGATTATATAGGAGGATACCTAATCTTACGATCAGATTCAACTCATTTAAGCTATCGCTCTGTTGCAGGAGAATTGAGAGGTAAAGTGGTAGATGCTTGGAATATGGATCTCGATACCGATGGGAATCCGGAATTGTACATACAGTCGGTTGGGGAAGGAAAGGACAATTACCTGAATATGTATATCTATGAATTTGGTGCTAATGGATCAAGCCAGCAAATTCGTTTTCCAGATTTGAATTCCACATTAAAAGAGGGATATCGCGGTCAAGATTCAATGTATATTAAAGATGGAAAGCTTTTCCGTGATTTCGCTTTTTATGCTAAAAAAGATACTGTATCAAAAATTAAACCCACTATTCGGAAGTTAGAATATACCCTCAGAAATAACGGATTGCAGTTTAAAGAGCTGAAGGAAGATAAAGAGGTGGTTGTTAAAAACCCCTAGAATATTATACTTCACTATCTTCGAACTGCTTATGCAGCCTTTCCAAATTTTGAATCATTTCTTCAAGCTTGGTTTCTTCGCGTTTTATATAGATTCGCATTAATACAAAATAGCATAATGCAATCCAAAGGAAAGTCAAGACAATTCCCAAAACAGTTAGCCAAAGCGGTGTCATAAACGAGATCTCAATAAAATATAAGATGAATCCCACGGTAAAGAATATAGAATAGACTTTGTAATTTCTTGTATTGAAAATATAACGATCGTGCTTGTATTTTTTAAGGTGATTAATATAATATTCAGGCTTCTCTAAGAGCTTATCATAATTTATCCTGCGGTAATTGCTGATTATCGCAAGGATATAATAAATACAACAGCTGATAAATATGATCATCGCCAAGTGGGTAGTCCACATAGTAAATGGACTATCGATCCAGACATAGATGAGTACTGCAGCAGCAATCCCCATTCCTATCATTTCAATCAATAATTTACTTGCTAGCCCACTTCTGGTCTTTCGTACTTTCTTTAATACATCCTCGTGCCTGACTTTCGGCAGTGCTATCTGGTCATGCCAGATACTTTTCAGTGCTTCAAAATCTTTCATGTCTGTTATACAATTCAGTCAGTTTTTGTTTTATTCGATGAATTTTTACTCTCAAATTTCCTTCAGAAATACCTGATATTTCGGCGATTTCAATATATGGCAATTCATCAAGTACCATGGTGATGATGATACGCTCATTTTCTTCGAGCTGGGCAATGCATTTATAAAGTGTTGAAACCTGCTCGTTCTTTTCTGAGATCTCCTCACCCTTGGTTTCAATGATATTATCGGTCAGTTCATCTTTTGCCTGTCGCTTTTCAACTCTGAGGTATGATAAGCAGGTATTAACAGCGATCCGATAAATCCAGGTAGAAATTAACGCCTGATTTCTGAATTTATCAAGGTTTTGCCACACCTTCATGAAAGTTTCCTGCATCAGGTCGTTCGCGGTTTCATCATCACCGGTATAACCATAACACAAATGGTAGATCTTTTTAGAATTGGCCTGGAAAATTTCCTTGAAAAGCGCTTCCTTGCTCAAATTAATTTCTTTAGGTGTTTTGACGTGAGTATTTCTTAATTGTTACAAATATTGGCTTTTATACACCCAGCGGGTTTTTTCTGAGGCATTTATTACAATAATCTCAAATTCTTTCTGATAATCAAACTGAAGGTCTTCATGCAACTTTGGTATTAATTTGATGATTTTGTCAAATTGCCTTGTCAACAAACCCTGCAATGGCTTATGACTTGTTTTAAGATCTGCAAATTTCAGAAAATTGCTGCAAAACCATAATCCAAGTTCGGTTTCTACCTCTTTTGATCCTGTATATTTAGCATACCGATTAATCAAGCGGATAATTTTTCGCATGCTTTTAGTACTGTAGTAATAATGTTTATGCATAGTCTTAAAATCCTCTAGCAGGAAGAGTTTTACCTGTTCTGTATACTGCATTGGATTTTGAGAATCAAAGAGTAGATAGGTGAGTAATTCTTTATTTTCTTTTTTGTATTTGGCCAGCCTTAGGCAAATATCCATTAATTCGTGCACAGACAGACCTGCCAACTCTTTTTTTAGGTCACTTAGTTTTTCAGGCTTCATATTCTGCTTTCATTTGCTTGGTAAATCTAATTAATTACTTTTGTTCGATATACTAACCATAATTATGAAGTTTTCAAATCACGGAATTATTGCTTTAATAGTAATCACATTTTCTGCGTTGCTTACTTTTTTAGATCATTATAATCTGTTGAATGTTCCAGTATTGGTTCTGATATTTTCTAGATGGTTAGCCATAGCAGGATTATTTTTATACGGATTTAAAAAGAAATCACTGACTACCTGGATTTTAATTTCAATGGTGGTTGGGGCAGAAATTGGTCATGATTTTCCGGAAGTCGGAATTAAACTGCAGGTCTTAAGTAAGGTCTTCCTAAAGATGATCAAAACAATTATCGCCCCTTTACTTTTTGCAACACTAGTGTTTGGTATTGCAGGACATTCCGATTTGAAACAAGTGGGTCGAATGGGCTGGAAATCAATACTTTATTTTGAGGTTGTAACAACAATTGCCCTTTTTATCGGACTTGCAGCAATTAATATATCTAAGGCAGGTATGGGAATAACAATGCCAATTGGTGCTCATGAGGAACTTGAAAAGGTGCCGCCACAAACGTTGAACGATATAAT
>JBDNGV010000497.1:0-10141 GCA_041689125.1 Daejeonella sp. | reverse complement strand
TGTTTACAGTAAATTGTATATGATTGAAATTAAATTGAGATTTGGCAGCGAATTAAACACGGGAATGAATTTTAAGGGGAATCAGGCTTAAATATACTCGAAGGCAGTATTAAAAGTAAAAGAAATACTTAGCTTCCAAAACAATTAAAAAGATAAGCATCATGGCCAAAATAAACGCAAGAATTACAAAGGAACTCTATAAGATTGAAATAAAATCTCCCTCTGGAAATATGATCATTGCCGATGAGCCACTCGACGTTGGGGGCAAAAATCTGGGATTTGCTCCAAAGGAACTCTTAGCTTCTGCTTTAGCGGCATGTACCACCGCCACACTTCGGATGTATGCAGACCATAAAAAATGGGATTTGCAAGAAGTCAAGCTGGAAATAACTTTGGAACAAAAAACTAGACTCATAGGAGTTGCCAATGCTTGCCCTGTACATAAAATATTAACGAACCCTATCGAAATTATTAATCAGTAGTAAAATTCTGATTGAATGATTAACTCCGATCCCATTTTTTGATTTTTAACATTTTAATGAAAATACTATATATTTGTCAATGTAATATTTTCGATATGATTAAACCTTTTATATTTTGATAAAATTAAGAATCGTTTTATCAAAAATGAGACATTAAGTATCCCTCATTATTTCCAATGCCATCATTCAATGCATCAATCAATATGCCCGGGATTCCACAAAAAATTATAAATACTCCATAAGCTTTTTAAATAATTCTGGAGGAAAGAGCCCATTATTCAGAATACTCAATAATACAATATCAACAATCATTATGGGCAAACGTAAACTCTCGCACGTTTAAGAAATGGATAAAAATTACTATAAAGAATATTATATTTTAGAACGCGAACATTGGTGGTTTAAGGCCCGGGCTAAAATTATTACCAGTCTTATTATTAATAGCCTTAAAAACAATAAAAAAGATCATCTTAATATTTTGAATATAGGCGCTGCTACAGGAAAAACCAGCGAGCTATTATCTGCCTTCGGGAATGTAATTTCATTAGAATACGATAAAGATTGCTGCGAATTTGCCAATAATAATCTGAATTTAAATATAATCAATGGCTCAATATTAGAATTACCATTTAGTTCCGAAGAATTTGATCTTGTATGTGCATTCGATGTAATTGAACATGTTCAAGATGATCTGCTAGGTGCATCAGAAATGAAAAGGGTTTGTAAGAAAGGGGGCACAATTGTAGTTTCAGTTCCTGCTTTTATGTTATTGTGGAGCCACCACGACGAGGTAAATCATCATTATAGAAGGTACACAATGTCTAGCCTAAAAAAATTATTTTCCAAAACCAATTTGACTCCAATTCGGGCAACCTATTTTAATACTATTTTATTTATTCCAATATTAATTTTCAGGTTAATAAGTAAATTGTTACCCTCTAAATTAATCAGGATAGGCGCCGGTTCTGATGCAACATTAAACAGCAATAATAGCATTGCCAGTAAAATTTTATACAGAATATTTGAATTTGAGTTGATTTTGCTTAAGTATTTTAACCTACCATATGGTGTTTCAATATTTCTGTCTTTATCTAAAAAGACAAATTAAAGAAGATGAGGTATATGTACACTTTTCTAACGGATTCCATTTTTAAAAAGAAAATATACATCATTTCATTATGGTATCTCATTACTGCTCTTGCTATTGTTAAAATATTAATCAGCGGAAATTTTAATAACTACCTGATCTTTAAATTTACTTTTTATAGTTTGCTGGATCAGCGAAATTTCTTTTTGCCTCAACCCGAAAACTTTCAGCATTATAATCTTTATGGCCCAATATTTAGTTTGCTAATTGCGCCCTTTGCAATATTACCGAATTGGCTGGGTCATACCCTCTGGACAATTTTTAATTCAACTATACTTTTAATTGCCATAAGAAAACTTCCATTACCATCGGGAGCTACTTTAGCCATTATTTTAATTGCAGCGCACGAGAACCTAACTTCAATACTTAGCTCTCAATTTAATCCTAGTATGACAGCTATCATACTTCTTACTTTTTCTTTTATTCATCAGAAAAAAGATTTTTGGGCAGCTTTAATGATTGTTTTAGGCACTTTTATAAAATTGTATGGCATTGTTGGTCTAGCCTTTTTCTTCTTCTCTAAAGATAAAAAGAAACTGATTTTAGGATTAATATTGTGGAGCATAGTTGTATTCGTTCTTCCTATGTTTTTATCTTCTCCTGCTTTCATTATTCAATCCTACAAAGATTGGTACATCGCAGTATCTGAAAAAAATATAATGAATAGTACATTAATTACAGATCAGGATGTATGTCTTATGGGCATGGTTCGTAGAATTTCGGGCAACCATTCTATCCAAAACTGGCCGTTCATAGTTGGCGGCTTGGTATTATTTTTTCTTCCTTACTTTCGGACTAATCAGTTTAAAGAAACCGCTTTTAGATTATTACTACTCTCAAGCACTTTAATATTTACTGTGATTTTTAGCACCAGCTCAGAATCACCTACTTATATTATTGCATTTGTTGGCGTAGCAATTTGGTTTGTGGTTCAACCAAAACCGATTAAATCCTGGCAAATAGCCTTATTTATTTTTGCTTTACTATTGACAAGTTTTTCACCTTCAGATATTTTTCCAAGGTATATCAGGAATGAATATATTAAACCCTATTCGTTAAAAGCATTGCCCTGTGTATTGATCTGGTTCACAATAATTTACCAGATGCTAACTGTTGATTTTAAAAATTATAGAAACTATGCAGTCGAATAAGCTTATCTCTATTATTCTTCCGGCCTTTAATGAAACTGAGAGTATCCCAAAGGTTTCTGCTGCAATCGAAGATTTATTCAAATCCTTAGCCTACAGGTATGAAATTATTTTTGTAGCTGATGGTTGTACAGACAGCACAATGGAAACCATTGAAGAGCTTATTAAAACGAATAAACATATTTATTACATCGAATTTTCAAGAAATTTTGGACACCAACTTGCTCTAAAAGCAGGCATGGATCATGCAAACGGCGATTGTGTGATAACCATGGATTGTGACTTACAGCATCCTCCTGAAATAATTCCAGAGATGCTGGCAAAATGGGAATTGGGTTATGAAGTGGTCTATACCATCCGCAAGGACGATAAAAAGCTTCCGCTAAGTAAACGTATAACATCAAAACTATTTTATAATACTATTAATAGCCTTTCGGATGTAGAAATCGAAGCAGGCTCTGCTGATTTTAGGCTACTCGACAAAAAAGTAGTAAAGGTCTTGAAAAATTTTCATGAGAATGAACCGTTTTTAAGAGGGCTGATTAAATGGATTGGATATAGACAGATCTCAATTGATTATTACCCAAATCAAAGGCTTTCAGGTATAAGCAAGTATAATCTTAAGAAAATGATCAGCTTTGCATTGCAGGGAGTTACCTCATTTTCGGTCAGACCATTATATGGTGCAATATACCTTGGTTTTACTTTTACGCTGTTATCAATACTTTATTTACCTTATGTTCTATTCGCATTCTATATCGGAAAGGAAGTTTCAGGATGGGCCTCAACCATTGTGACAATTGTATTTTTTGGAGGCTTAAATTTGATGATACTGGGAGTCATAGGAATTTATGTTGGGAAGATGTTTATTCAAGTTAAAGAACGCCCGAATTATATTATCCGGTCTACCAATCTTAACATACAGGCAAATTGATTTTACTCAGTTTTGATATCGAAGAGTTCGATATGCCAATTGAATATGGCAAGGTCATTTCTTTTGAAGATCAGATAGCCATTTCAGTTATTGGCACGAACCATATTCTTGAAATACTGGATAAACATGAAGTAAAAGCTACCTTTTTCAGTACGGTGGTTTTCGCCCAAAATGCCCCTGTGCTAATCCGGCGAATCATTGAATGTGGACATGAGTTGGCTTCCCATGGCTATTATCATTCTAACTTTGAAGCTGCACACTTAGCATCTTCGAAAATAGCACTTCAGGAACTTTCAGGTCAGGAAATAAAAGGCTACAGAATGGCTCGAATGAAACCCGTGGATGAAAATGAAATTACCAAAGCCGGATACCTTTATAACAGTTCAATCAACCCTACATGGTTACCCGGGAGATATAATAATCTATCAAAACCAAGAACCTTTTATAAAGAAGCAGGAACCTGGCAGATACCAGCATCTGTTAGTCCGCTTTTACGATTCCCCCTATTTTGGTTATCTTTTCATAATCTGCCATTAGTAATCTACCAATGGCTGGCAAAAAAAACACATGAAAAGGATGGCTACCTAAATATCTATTTTCATCCTTGGGAATTCACAGAACTCAATGATAAAGAGCGATTTGGTTTTCCAGGATATGTGAGCAAAAATTCAGGAAAAAAAATGATTGAACGGATGGATTCTTTCATAGTATATTTAAAACGAAATAATTACACCTTCAACACCTTGTCAAATTTTTCTTTGAAATTGTAAAAGGACAACCTGTTGATTGAGCAAAGCATTCGACAGCTATTCTTGAAAACCTAACTAATCAAAATTATTTGCCTATCTTTAAAAAATACCTAAACCGATAGTTATGTTTATTACAATCCTTGGAATTTTAATACTCCTACTAAGCTATATTATTGCCTCACAAGATACTCCCCTTGGAAGATATAGTCTTATCATGCGAATTGCGGGGGTTATAGTAATCCTTATTGGACTTTCATCCTCTATGTTCAAAGTTATTGAAGCTGGACAAGTAGGCGTGAAAACACTTTTTGGGAAAGTCAATTCAGATGTTCTGTACAGTGGTTTAAATATTGTTAACCCATTAAATGAGGTTACAACCTTTGATGTAAAAACACTGAATTATACCATGTCCGGAGTTAATGATGAGGGTGGGGCTGCGGCTGATGATGCTATTAGGGTGCTTTCTGCTGATGGACTAGAGGTGATCATTGACCTTTCAGTACTTTTTAAGGTTAAACCTTCTTCTGCTCCCGAAATTCTACGTACAATAGGGACTGACTATCTAGATAAGATTGTGAGACCTATTGCTCGGACCGCAATTAGAGATAATGCGGTAGCGTATGATGCGGTAGCATTGTATTCTAGTAAACGGGATGAATTCCAGAATAAAATTTTCCAAACCATAAACAAAAGTTTCATCAGCAGAGGGCTTGAACTTGAGCAGCTTCTTGTAAGAAACATCACTTTACCCGCATCAGTAAAAACTACTATCGAATCCAAAATCAATGCTGAACAGGATGCCCAAAAAATGACCTTTGTTCTCCAAAAGGAAAGACAGGAGGCTGAGCGCAAGCGAGTTGAAGCTCAAGGTATCGCTGATTATCAGAAGATATTATCAACAGGTTTAAGTGATAAGCAGTTGCAATATGAAACTATTAAAGCCCAGAAAGAAATTGCACTTTCTCCCAATACCAAGGTCATCATCATGGGGAATAGCAAAAACGCACCAATTATTCTGGGGGGCAATTAGGCATTATTTTTAAACTTAAACTCCTTAGTTATGGTTTCAAAATTCCTACATGAGTTCTAACTGAACAACTATTCTCAACCTAGTAATCGCTATCAAATATTCTCAGAGTTTTATAGAATCTGTTTGAATGTGGTATGCAGGATGAATGGTTTTTTCTGTCCTAATTTAATGCCGTGTGCAATATTATTCAGATTATTCAATAATATTTCAGATTATTCTGGCGCCAGCCATTAAACAAAATGCAATTCCAATTAGCAGCCTTAAAGAGAATCAAATGATAATGATTCGGCTTTTTCCAAAAAATCAATCGGATTACACCTTAAGTCAAAAATAGTATTAATTTGATATCATTTTAATATCAAAATAGTATTATGAAAATAGAAAAAATTATTAGGCCAGTCAGTGGTTATATTGTCTTGCCCATACTACTTGTCATTTTAATAATGGCTCTCTACTTTTTTTTAAATGAGATAGAAGCTGGAGGGGCAATATTAATTATACTTTTTGGTTTTCTATCCTTAGGATTGACCATTGTCAGCACCAATAATGCCAAAATCCTGTTGTTGTTTGGAGAATATAAAGGAAGCATAAACCAGAACGGATTATACTGGGTTAATCCTTTTTATAAAAGAACTACTATCTCATTACGCGCACGCAATTTTGAGAATGAGAAAATTAAAGTGAATGATAAGCTTGGGAATCCTATCCTAATCAGTGTGATACTGGTATGGCGGGTTAATGACACATTTAAATCATCCTTTGAGGTGGATAGTTACGAACATTTTATAAAAGTTCGGACAGATTCGGCTGTCAGGAAACTGGCAGGAAGCTTTCCTTATGATCATTTCGGAGATGATACGGCAACTATAGCACTTAGCACAAATTTTGATGATGTGAATAAGGCCTTGGAGGAAGAAATTGCTGAAAGGATGGAAATTGCGGGTATTGAGGTGATTGAATCACGTATTGCATACCTAGCTTATGCTCCCGAAATTACTCATTCCATGCTTAGAAGGCAGCAGGCTTCTGCAATTGTTGCGGCAAGGCATAAGATTGTTGAAGTTGCTGTGGGCATGGTAGAAAGCGCATTAGCTCTTTTATCAGAAAAGGAAATCATTGTGCTGGATGAAGAGAAAAAAGCTGCAATGGTAAGCAATTTACTGGTTGTCCTCTGCGGAGATAAGGATACTCAACCTATTGTAAATACCGGAACCCTGCATCAATAAAAATGGGCGAGAAAAAGTCATTTGCATTACGAATAGATTCTGAAACTATGAAAGCGCTTGAGAAATGGGCCGCAAATGAGTTTAGAAGTGTAAACGGGCAAATTGAATGGATGCTAAACGCCAGTTTAAAGAAAGCAGGGAGACTTAAAGATCAATCTGATAAAAAGAGAAAATAGTATATCTATCCAGCTCAGACAAATGCTTAACGAAAACAGCGAATAAAATCTTGAAATTGAAAATATCAAAATGACATGAAGAAAAGGCATTATCTTAGATATCATGAAAATTCTCCACAGATTCAAATTCTCTTTGTTAGTCCTGTTACTTTTAAGTGTACGATTAAGCCTTGCCCAATCACCCTATTATCCCGGCGTCAACTGGCAAACTAAAAAACCTTCCGAAGTAAAGATGAGCACGGCATTACTAGAAAGTGCAGTCCGCTTTGCCTTAAAGAACGATAGCAAAACAAACTATAATCTAACCTCAGCACTCAAGGATAGTTATAAAAACGAGCCAGATTATAAAATAGCCGGACCAGTACAGGATAGAGGAAAGCCTGCAGGAATGATCATCCGCAACGGATACATCGTGGCACAATGGGGGGATGTGAACCGGGTGGATATGACCTTCAGTACAACAAAGAGTTATCTTTCTACAGTTGCCGGACTCGCTTTGGATCAGGGTTTGATCCAAAATGTGAATGAGCCTGTGATTAATTACGTTGATGGCGATACCTTTTCTGGAGACCATAATTCAAAAATAACCTGGAACCATTTACTGACGCAGTCTTCAGACTGGTCGGGATGTTTATTTGGCGTATGCGATTGGGCAGATAGACCACCCAAATACACGAACTTAGAAGAACTGAAAAACAGAAAATTCTTTAGTCCCGGCACCAACTTCGAATACAATGATGTCAGGGTAAATCTATTAGCTTATTCATTGTTAAAGGTCTGGAAGAAGCCTTTACCGGTTATTCTTAAAGAGAAGATCATGGATCCAATTGGTGCATCTAATACCTGGAAATGGTATGGTTACGAAAACTCAAAAGTAGATATCGATGGCCAAAAGATCGAATCGGTAAGTGGTGGTGGGCACTTTGGCGGAGGTTTGTTTATCAATACACAGGATCATGCTCGTTTCGGTTTGCTATTTCTAAGAGAGGGCAAATGGAACAATCAGCAGCTTATTTCAAAAGAATGGGTAACTGCTGTTCAGCAGCCATCATTAGCTAATAAGACTTATGGTTTTATGTGGTGGCTAAACGCTGATAACCGTTACAAAGATGTGCCGCAAAATATTTATACTGCCGATGGTTTTGGCGGAAATTTTATAGTTGTGGATAAGGGCCGGGATATTGTGATCGTGACGAGATGGATAGAGCCGGGGAAGTTGGGGGAATTTATCAAAATGGTTATCAGTTCGGTTGAATAGTGTTAGGATTTCTTGACTGGAGAAGGTTATTAGCAAAATACCGGAAAGTGAAATGCAAGACCAAAAGTCGAAAAAAAAGATCCTTTATTACTTTATCAAAGGAATAGGATTAATCCTGCTAACTCACCAACACATAATTGGTTTTCCGTTTAATATTTACTTTAGTTAGGTACTGTTGCTGCTTTAATAGTAGCATAGCACTCTCCGATTTAAACCTGATGGGAGCGAAAAGCCCGCAGCCTGCTATTCAAATGATAATTTAATCAACTATTTATTGGCGAGGACTTATAGCGAACAGCAGGGCTATAGGAACCGAAATGCGATTGTATTGTTTTCCAAAAAACGATAATCCGAATCTCAACATCCAAACCAAATCCTTGAGAATCATCATTTCAGCTAAAGATAATTATATATTTCAGCCTGACAACCGACAACTAATAACAGACCACTATCTTAATCTTTAAAGTCGACAATTTTCATCTTAACTATTTGTACTTTAACGAATTTCTCCTATCTTTGCAGTCCCTAATTTTAGGGTATATAATAATTAATACATAATTTAAATTCAAGCAAGTGAATACGTTAAGTTACAAAACTGTCTCTGCCAACAAAGCGACCGTCAACAAAGAATGGGTAGTTGTTGACGCTCAAGGAGAGATTTTGGGGCGCTTGTCTTCTAAGATCGCAATGATCATCAGAGGGAAAACCAAGCCATCGTACACCCCACACGTAGACTGCGGAGATAATGTGATCATTATCAATGCAGACAAAATCAAACTGACCGGAAACAAATTTGCCGAAAAGCAATATGTTTCTTATACCGGTTACCCTGGTGGTCAGAAGTTCATTTCTCCTAAAGAGTTAATGGAAAAGCATCCTACCCGCGTGGTAGAGAAGGCTGTACGTGGAATGTTACCTAAAAACAGTTTAGGCCGTGCATTGTACAAAAACCTGTTTGTTTATGCAGGTTCTGAACATCCGCATGCAGCGCAAAATCCAACAACCATTAAACCGTAATTAAGAGAAATGTCAACTACAAACACTTCAGGAAGAAGAAAAACCGCAGTTGCACGCATTTATCTAACAGATGGAAGCGGCAACATTACCGTAAACGGTAAAGATTACAAGGAGTATTTTCCAACATTGCCATTACAGTATATCGTAATGCAGTCAACCGAAGTTTCTGAATCAACAGGAAAATTCGATGTGATTGTAAACGTAGCCGGCGGTGGTGTTAAAGGACAGGCAGAAGCCGTTCGTTTAGCAATTGCCAAGGCTATTGTAGAGCTAGATCCAGAGAAAAAACCTGCATTGAGAGCAAAAGGCATTATGACCCGCGATGACCGTATGGTTGAGCGTAAGAAACCAGGTCGTAAGAAAGCCCGTAAGAAATTTCAATTTAGTAAACGTTAATCTCAGGAGGATCAGACAATGGCAAGAACAACATATCAGGATTTATTGGATGCAGGTGTACATTTTGGTCACCTTACCCGCAAATGGGATCCGAAAATGGCACCGTACATTTTCATGGAGCGCAATGGCATCCACATTATAGATTTAAATAAAACTTTAACAAAATTAGAAGAAGCTGCCGCTGCGATCAAACAGATCGTAAAATCAGGACGTAAGATTTTATTTGTTTCTACCAAGAAACAAGCGAAAGATATCGTTGCTGAGCAGGCTCGTTCTGTAAACATGCCTTATGTAACCGAGCGTTGGTTAGGTGGTATGTTAACTAACTTTGCTACAGTTCGTAAATCAATCAAAAAGATGTCTAACATCGATAAGATGACTAAAGACGGTACTTTTGATGTATTATCGAAAAAAGAAAAATTAATGATTCAGCGTGAGCGTATCAAATTAGAGGCACTTCTTGGAGGTATCGCTGATCTGAACCGTTTACCGGCTGCATTATTTATCATTGACGTAAAGAAAGAACACATCTCTGTTGCTGAAGCGATGAAATTAAACATCCCGACTTTTGCAATGGT
>JBDNGV010000496.1:0-6313 GCA_041689125.1 Daejeonella sp. | reverse complement strand
CCAAGTATTGCATATCCCGATGATGGGTTTGCCTTTAAACTCATAGTCAGGAATGCCCTGATTTTTCATCCAGGCTCTGTAAATAACGCCGTTTTTACCTTTCTTGCCAAACCATTGTTGGCTACGAAGTTTTTTTTCCATATTATATCTTTTTTACAATGTTCATTGTCACTTGAATAAATCACAAGGATGAACACTTATTATTTTTATTCCCTGTTTTATGATCAATAATAGGGCAAACAAATTCCTTCTAATCAGAGCCATACAATTATAGATGTTAAAAAATCCTGATACCTCAGGATTGTATTATTATAGTTAATAGGGTGAATTTAAATATGTACCAACAAATCATGGATAAGTGTATAATCTACTTAATTCCTCCAGCCATTTAATTAAACTATTACTCCGTAAAGCTTATATATTAAGCATATTAGCATTAGAGAATATATAATCTATGTCATATTTTTTATCCACTTCTTGCGCAATGTCTGGTCTGTTTTTTTTCTATCCCTTTAAATACAACATTGCAGTACTTTTATAAATGCCTTTACAATATCTAATCCTATACCTTTTGTACTTCCTTAAGTCAGCGTTATTCTTTTTTTATTAAAGATTTATTGTTCCCAAGTGTTGTGTAGCAGAGATTATTATTGTTTCCTCCACAACATGGCCATTCATTTCTTTTAAATTAAAATTAATGTTTTAAAGTCATCAAATTATTAAAAAATTAGAGAAGTTTCGCCCCACCGGAATATTTTTTTAATACATCGAGGTCTAGTTCAATGCCAAGGCCAGGCTTGGTGGGAATGGCCAACATGCCATCGGCATCCAGTTTCCAGCCACCAACAGTGATTTCGTCAATAAATGGTGAACCTATAAGATACTCTACGAGATCAGTATCCGGGAAGGCGGAGGCCAGATGCAAGTCTGCTGCGAGCCCAACTGTGGTATTCCATCCATGTGGTATGAAACGTATACCATGATCTTGTGCCATACAGGCGATGCGGCGTTCTTCGCTTATACCACCGACCTTTGTGACATCTGGTTGAACGATGTCAAAGGCACGAGCATTAAACCAAGGCTGAAACGATTGGCGACGTGTAAGTACCTCACCGCCAGAGATTGCAACCGGTGAATGCTCTCGAAGTTTTACATAATCTTCCAAAGCATCCGGATTTAGTGCTTCTTCGAACCAATGCACATCATAGTCGGCGAGCATTTTCGCTGTGTTGAGTGCCCATTTATACCCGTTCGGCCAAAACGCATCGCTGCCACCAGCATCAACCATTAAACGCAAATCAGTACCTATCGCTTCGCGAGCTGCTTTCACGATGGCTTCATCAGTTGCTGAATTGTGTCTTCCAAATGCCCCCCAACCAATTTTAAAGGCACGAAAGCCCTGCGACTTAATCGCAAGCAGGTTATCCTTCACCTTCTCAGGTTTATCCATTAAAAGTGATGCATAGGGTTGAACCCGCTCTCGATAACGTCCGCCGAGCAAGCGACCAACGGGTTGTCCCGTTGCCTTGCCAAGTAGATCCCATAGTGCCATGTCAATACCGCTGATTGTATGGGTGATTGAACCACCACGACCTAGCCAAAACATATTTTGATGCAATTTCTCGCTCACGCGCTCTGGTTCGAGAGCATTTTCACCAAGATATAATGGCTCAAGTACTGAGAGCGAGGCACGTACGAGGTCGTCATTTGTAAACACACTGCCGAGTCCAACGGCTCCTTCATCAGTATGAACAGCAATCAGTGTCTGCACACAGTCTTCAGGCCGGATTTCGTTACTCCAGCCCCCCTTAGGTGTAGCTCCACGAAGGCCTGCACAACGGATTTCTCGAATTTTCATATTTTTAAGAATGTTTTTTTGAAAATTATTGCTTTGGGTATAAATTGTACATTAAGATCTAATGGGAAAATTGGACGCGGGCAACGTTTATGGCCAAGAGAGTGCAAGTTGGCACTGGTTGATCCGGGTGCATCTACATTCACCATGCCTTTGCACCAATCGGCATAGATGTGTTGCTGGCAGTGTGGTGATTTGACCAGCACGATATCAAATTTTTTTGGATTTTGGCCATGAGCAAAGAAAAAAGATCGGTCGTAGAGGTTCACTGACCTACTACTGACCACAATTATAAAATTATTTGCTTCTAATACGGCTGTCGGCCCAGAATACCATTCTTCTCCAAACGATTCGCTGCGGAAGCGATTATCGGCAAGCAATAATACTTTTGAGGTTATCTTTAGTGGCTTAAAGCGTTGCGTATCTAGTGATCCTCCAATTGTTGTTTGAATTGTGGCACCGATGCCTGCTGCAATAGCTTGATGTACCGCTGGTTCATCTACAATAGGTAACAAAGTTCGTCCGGTATATCCAGTTTCGATGAGTTTGCGTAGTATAGCATTGCTGTCACCGGATGCACCTGAGCTAGTGGCATCCGCTGCATCTATAAGTGCTAAGGTGCCTTGCGTATGTGATTTGGCGATTAAGGCCATTTCATCTAGGTTCACCAAGGGCACCTGCATTTTTTCATGGTTTGCCCAGAAGCTTTCAGCAATACGAATAGCTTCGCGTTCAGCCATCTCCGGATTGTTGTCTGTTACTACGAAACTGTATGTCTGAAGTGCAGGCACATCGGTAAATGGATTGCCAATGAATAGACCCGAGGAAAGACCTAATGGGGTGTTTTCAACTTCCTGTGCAATGCGCATGCTCTGGCCTATCAATCCTGTTGCAGTAATGAGTTCATCGCCACGAACCAAGGCGGGGATTGCCACCTTAGCTGTGACCGGATTCACCTTGCCTTCCACGATTCTTAGGAGCAAGCCTGCAGCACGCTGACCAGTTTCGAAAAAATCTACATGCGGATAGGTATGATAAGCTACGATGGCATTACTATGTTCAACCATACGATCCGTAAGGATTCCATGCAAATCGAGTGATATCACAATGGGAATTTTTTCACCAAGGATATTGCGGGTCTCTTGCAGTAGCCAACCTTCAGGATCCAGTTCTTCTTCGCTTGCCATCGCTCCATGCATACAAAAATATACCCCATCAACAGGCGGTGCTGCACGAATACCATCGAGAAAATCCTTCGCAATCCTTTCCCATGATTCTTTAGCCAAGGTGCCGCCCGAGGTGATAAAGAATGCACTATAAGTTGGTATTATTTTAACATGGTTTGCAGCATCTAGTATGCTCAGAGCTCCGCCTATTTCATTTCGTATTGTACGATGATAGTTTAACAAATCATCTTTGTAACGAATCCCAAAATCTTCGTAATCACTTTGATGTGGATTGAAGGTAGAAACTTCCTGTTTACATTCGGCAATTAGGATTTTTAACATTAGTTATTTGTTGAAGTTTTAGAGTCTTTTAGTGTTCAGTTTTATAATCTTTGGGAAATAGTTTTTTGATACCGACAATCAGTGCAATGCCAGCTGCCAAATACGCAATTGCTGTCAATGAGAGTAGACGGTCAATACCGAGAGATTGCTTCCAAATGCCTCCGAATAAGGTGGCGAAACCGGACATAATTGCACCGAAGAAATTAAGGAAGCCGACAGCAGATGCCCGGGTATCCGCTGGCACAACTTCAAAGGCAGCAGGAAAGATATTGCCCATCATAAGGCCACTGAATAATCCAAATCCCGCAGCTGCTATACGTGTTGTATTTAGTGTATCACTATTTCCGAGTGCATGCAGGAATGGTGCACATAGTATTAAGCTGGCAGTTATCAACCATAGACGCGAAGCTTTGGTATGTCGATACAATGCATCAGCAATCACACCTCCTCCAAGAAGGCCGATAAGGGTTGCGCCTTGCACAAAAATCGTTGCATTTAATGCGGCATCTGATTGATTGAGGGAGAACTTGTCATGCAGGAAGGTGGGTAACCAACCATAAAGTAACCATAAGCCAAACACGAAGATGGGAAACACTATGCATAGTAGTAAAAATGTTCGCACTTCAATTAATTTCGGGAAAGCCAGCCCTTTAATGGTTGAATTGCTTTCAGAAGAGCTATATTCATCTACTTTACGGAGAAATAAGAAGTATGGTATTGCATAGAGCAATCCGACAGATCCAAGCACAAAAAAGGCATTACGCCATTGACCGTGATCTGCCATCCAACCACCAAACCAACTACCCGCTACAGTACCAACAATTTGCGCTGTGGTCAGTATTGCTATAGCCCGAGAGCGAAGCGCTGGTACATGAGCATTTGCAGTAAGAGCAATTGCTGTAGGCATGAACATTGATTCCGAAATTCCCATCATTGCCCGCAGGCTCAACATAATCACAGCAGTTCCCGCGAAGCCGGTAGCTATGGTAACTATGCTCCATATAATTAAGCTTATAACTACAAGTATTCGTTTTGAAAAGCGGTCAGCTAATTGTCCAGCAATTGGACAACCAATGGCATACACCCACAAGAATATCGCACCGGTGAGACCGAGTTGTTTGTCTGTCATGCCAAGGTCCGATTTCAAAGAAGGGAACATTGAGAATACTGCTTGCCGGTCGGAGTAGTTTAGGAAATATGCTATCCACATAAATGCAAGGAGTAGCGTGGCCTGATGTGTAGATATTTTTGGGTCTTTGGTCATCCTTTAAGACGCTTTATATAATATGTTTGACGGATGAACTTATAACTTATGGCATATTGTTCAATACCATTTCGCATTGTTTTAAAAATTAACTCTATAGGTTTGGTCAAGATATGTATTACCAATTAAATACCTATAAATCCTAAAGTTGAATTAATCCATAACTTATTTAATTTTTTGATCCTGAATATATTTTGCTACCGTTCCCACAGGGGCAATCCAAATTCCATTTGCAGGATCTTTTGAATATTCTATTAATTTTCGTAGCATGGTTATGCTTGTAGTTTGTCCTCCTGATTCACCCATTTCATGGCCTGCTAGCACCAACCATCCCCCGGTTTTCTTTGCGGTGTTTAGAAGTGCCAAAATTTGATTAAAATCTTTTCCATCCATTTCCATGCCTGTCAATTGTGCAAAATCGCAGAATGTTGGATCATTTGGTCCTTCGTCAAGCCAACCCCGACCCGTTAAAAATAATTCTGCCACTAGGGGAATATAGCTCTTGGTATTTTGTCCTCTTCCAATGAATGTTTGTCCGCATGGATAGGCAAAAACATTAGGTTCTACCCCCAACAATTCTTTGATTCCTTTATTTGCTGTTATTAATTCTTTCCGCATTTCATCTATGGTATAATCCTCAAGTGCCTTTTGTCTTGACCACGGAAAATTGCCTGTACAAGGATGATTTAGAGAATGATTTCCAATCTCATGCCTATTGGCTACTGCTTTTTTCCAACCATCAAGACGTTCTTTTACAGCGTTAGGACCTACATAGAAAGTAGCCTTTACTCCATATTGGTCTAATAACGGTGTGCCTGTATCGACTTGACTTAAGCGTCCATCATCAAAACTTAAACTTACTGCAATTTGTTTCCCTTTAGGCCAGGCGAAGTTTGAATGGGTTTGTTGTGCTATTATTTCACTCGAAAAAATACTAATAAGAAGCAGTAGGGCTAATAGACTTTTTTTTAGCACCAGTGTATTACATTTTAGAGTGATTGATATTGATTTCATATTAAAATTTATAGATTGCTTTGTTATTATTTGTGAATATTTATCTGCTAACTATGATTTACAGATGTCAGGGTATCTATTCTATTTATCCATTTTATACAGTCCCTCGAAATACTTTAAACCCTCAATAACTTCAGCCAGATTGTTTTCCATTTTATGTTCACACTCAACATGAACTACGCCGTTAAAATGTTGCCTTTTTAATTCATCCACAACAGAAGGAAAATTAATAACACCCTTACCTACGATAACATCCTTCGCTTCAGTGTTATTCGATTCATGGATATCTTTTAAATGTACTCCAAGTATATTTCCTTCAAGTTTTTTCAGACATTCTGCAGGTTTTAATCCGCTTCTTTCCCAATGTCCCAGATCTGCACACACGCCAAAATTTGGATGGTTTTTTAAAGCCTCGATTACAGAGTCAGGATGCCAATAAATGCTTTTTCCTTTGGCATGCTCATGAATGGCTATTTTAATTTTGTATAATCCTGCCAGACTATCTAGCATATCCAATGATTCCTTTTCAGGCTCGCAAACAAGGTATTGCATTTTCATTTTTTTTGCTAGCTCAAAATAATACTTCCAATCGTCTTCAGTTTTAGCTCCGCTAACATACATTGAAAGCATTTTAAGATTGTTATTCTTGAGTAATTGCTTGATGTTGCTGAT
>JBDNGV010000495.1:0-6584 GCA_041689125.1 Daejeonella sp. | reverse complement strand
TCGCAAATGGTATGAAGTTTATGAGTATCTACTAAAGCCCTTACATGAGCATACTCCTTTCCAACGGGAAGTTTGACACGCAGCCAGTCGGGCTTACGTTGCATTTGATTAACTGGAATAACCGGTAATTCGATCATGATGCAAAAGTAAAGAATTTTAATAAGAATTGTGGTCGGATAGGCCTATACAGTTATTTTGACAATACTCTGTTTTTACAATACATATCATTATTTTATTTAAGCTCTATAATCAACAATTTAATTATTTTTATACACAAGAATCCGCAAAATGGCAACTATAGAAACTACTTACCAAGGTGAACTGAGAACCCAGGCCACTCATGTTTATTCAGGCAATCAAATCATTACTGATGCCCCTCTCGATAATCAGGGAAAAGCAGAAGCGTTTTCACCAACCGACCTGATATCGGCATCATTGGGAAGCTGTATGTTTACCATCATGGGGATTGTTGCCAGAGAACATGGGATTAATATTGATGGCAGCACCTGCTCCATTACAAAAATCATGGCTGTAGAGCCGAGAAGGGTAAGCGAAATCCAAATTATATTTAATTTCCTTGAACTGATTTATAGTGAAAAACAGCGTGCAATATTGGAAAGATCGGCAAGAAATTGTCCTGTTGCCAAGAGTCTGCACCCGGATCTAATTCAAAATATAGTCTTTAATTTTAAGGATTAGCCAAAACAGCAAGCACTCTCTAAGCTTTATGCTTTCAGCTTAAACTATCTGCTCTGCCAAGTCCTCTACAGATATCTCACTATGCGAGGTTTCATAGATACATTCACCACCTTTTATCAGAAGAAGCTGTGGAGATTCGTGATGTACATTGAAATTATTGGCAATAGCATTTGAAATATCTCGGTGACGGATTAGATCGAGGTAATAAAGCGGAGTGCCTTCTGGAATCTCATCCCAATCATGTTCAAACCTTTTTTTCGCCATCATACTGACCGAACAACGGGTACTATGTTTGAATATTACACTGAATCCTTCAGCATTAATGATATTCTGTAATTGTTCGGGACTATTAAGTTCGATCCAGTTCATGATAATGGTTTGTATTTTGTTTGGCCTGTAAAAATACCAAAACTACGCAGACAAGCCGTCAGAGTCGGGTCAAATTGACTGATTCAGTAAAATGAGGGATTATCGCCTTGATTTTGGGTAAGTACCGTAAGCCGGGCATAATTTGGATGAACATGCCTGCAATACTGTTGTGGCTATAAATAAAGCTACTAAGCCTATAATTACTCTTTTCATGCTTACAGTTTTTTCAAAATTATTGATTTTTATTCATTAATCAAATTAAATATTTATTGACCGGCAGTGGCTTGAACCTTTGCCATCATGATAGCAGTAACTGCTGCCTCTTCACCTTTATTCCCATGCTTTCCTCCGGCTCTGTCTTTTGCCTGTTCTAAATTATCTGTCGTTAATACGCCAAATATCACTGGCTTATTATGTTTAATTGAAACATTTACAAGTCCGTTTGCAACAGCATTACAGATAAAGGTAAAATGTGGAGTTTCACCCTGAATCACACAACCTAAACAGATTACCGCCTCCATTTTTCTTGAAGATAACAAAATATCAGCACCACTGGTTAATTCAAAACTACCGGGTACCTGAACTGTAATAATATTTTCTTCAAGCACTCCATTTTTCAAAAGCGAAGAACAAGCTCCTTCATATAAGGCCCCGGTAATCTCAGCATTCCATTGCGCAACGACAATTCCAATACTATAATCCTTGCCGGAAGGGATCTCAATATGTGAGAAATCTGATAGACTTTTTAAAATGGTGGCCATGTTCCTAAATAATAAATGGCTGTTACCTATAATATACGGTAACAACCATTATAAAAGTTTTTATTTACAATCTTGCTTCAGCTCGGGCAATATAGGCATCAACAGAGGCTGCTTCAACACTTTCAGAATAATCAGTTTTGATCTTCTGGTAGGTATCTACTGCAGATTTAAATTCCTTCTGCTCCTCATAAACGAGTCCTAACTTCTTAAGAAAAAGTGGGGTGGTAAAAGTATTTTTGTTCTTATCGGCAGCTTTTTTGTAGAAAGTTATTGCTTTAGAGTATTCTTTTAGTTCGCTATAAGCATCTCCAAGCATACCCAATACAAGTGGATCAATTACTGGGCTACCGGTACTGCTATATTTACCGAGTGCATCCACTGCTTTTTGATATTCACCTTTCTGAAGATAAAGACCTCCAAGGTAAGCATTGGCAAGATTTGCAGATTTAGTACTGGAATATTCATCAGCTATTTTTTCAAATCCATGATATGAACCATCACCTTTAATTGCTCTGTCTTTCAGGGAGTCTATAGCCAGATATTCTTCAGCTTTGAACATTTCGTTCGCTGCTTTTTCTGCTCTTGGTGCAAGGTAGAAATTTTGGTAACCGAAATATAATAGCACTAATGCAATAATAGCAGCAGCGATTACACCTAAGCTTTTTGCATTTTCCTGTACAAATTTGCTTGTATTTCCAAGTTGATTGTCAGTTTCTGTTACGTTATCTTTTTGATCTTTTGACATTTGTATATTAAAAGTTGTAAACCGGTTCACTAAATCCAATTCCGCAAAAATACATTTTTCGCACTAAGTATCAACTTTTAAATCAGACAGATTGATTTTTTTTATTTGGGCAGTAAAACAAGGTGAAAAGACTAAATTTGCAAAAGCGCTTCTCAGCACAGGCATCAACTATGTGGCTTCAAAAATTATCCGTCATTAATTTCAAGAATTATTCTGAGGCTGAGTTAATTTTTTCGGATACTGTCAATGCTTTTACCGGTAATAACGGTGCAGGAAAAACCAACCTTCTTGACGCGATTCATTACCTCTCACTATGCAAAAGCTATTTCAACCCAATTGATAGTCAGCAGATTAGGCAGGGAGAAGATCTCTTTATGATCCAAGGAACCTTCAAAAAGGATGATACAGATGAGGTAATATACTGCGGATTAAAGCGAAGCCAAAAAAAGAAGTTTAAACGCAATAAAAAAGAATACCAGCGTCTTGCCGATCATATCGGCCTTTTCCCCTTGGTAATGATTTCTCCTAATGATATCAGTCTGATTATTGAAGGCAGTGAAGAACGTAGAAGGTTCATCGACAATGTTATCTCCCAAACAGACAGCCTTTACCTTGATGAACTGATCAACTATAACCGTAGTCTTATGAACAGAAATGCCTTGCTGAGGCAAATCGCAATTTCGGGCAATTATGATGTTGAGTTGATGGAAATCTACGATGATCAGCTTGTAATGTCGGGTAATAAGATTTTCGAAAAGCGTAAGGCTTTTATGGAAGAATTTACAGGGATCTTCAATAAACATTACCAATACCTAAGTGAAGATGCAGAACAAGTTGAACTCGTCTATGATTCGCCGCTGCTACAGGACGATTTCTCAACTATATTAAGCAAGAACTTGGAACGCGACAGGATACTGGAACGTACCTCTAGTGGAATTCATAAAGATGAGCTGAGTTTCAGTATTCATGGGATGGCCTTGAAAAAATTTGGATCTCAGGGGCAGCAAAAATCATTTCTTATCGCCTTAAAACTTGCACAATACACGTTCCTGCATCAGCAAAAAGGTTTTGAACCCTTGCTCCTTTTGGATGATATTTTCGACAAACTGGATGATGCCCGAACCACTAAACTCATGAAAATGGTATCCGACAAAGATTTTGGGCAGATTTTTATCACCGATACCAGCAGAGGTAGAGTTGAAAATATTTTCATTAAGTTGGATGTTCCGGTGAATATTTTTGATATCGAAAAGGGGAATATTGTTGAAGAATAATCAAAAGTGCCTAGGGGAAATAACAAGTAAGCAAAAAATGCATTTATTCTCTATAAGTTGTTTGTTAATAGCTTAATTTCGGCCAAGCTTTTCCGTTATAATCTTGGATATTTAGAGCACTGGCTGCGTTAACGATGGTAGCGGCATCCTTTTTGGGTTTTTGAGGCCAAAAAGATACAGCGGACAGCCCCAAAGGGATGGCTTTGCCACGTGTAAAAACGCCCAAAATATAATTTTAATATCCCAATACATTTTCATTAATTTAACTAAGATTATTGTTCCAATCAGGTATTAAATTTTTTGCAGACGCAGCTGAAGAATAATCCTAAATCAACCGGATTTAATTAAAATCCTATAATAATGAGCCGTACAAACGACAAATCACTTAAAGATGCTATAGAACAGATGCTTCAGGTTTACAAACTGAGAAGGAAGTTCGATGAAACTTCTCTGGTCGTAGCATGGCCAGAAATGATGGGGAAGGCAATTGCTAACCGCACCAAGGACATCTTTATTCGCGATCGCAAGCTATTTATCCGCCTGGAATCAGCAGTGATTAAAAATGACTTAATGATGATGCGCTCTAACATCATTGAAAAGATGAATGAACGTGCAGGGAGTAGTATTATTGACGAAATAATCTTCCTCTAATTTATTTATTTTTCGTTGTAGTTCTTTACAAGCAGGAAGTACAAAACTGTCATAAAAAAGGCAATTGAAAATGCCTTGAGAACAAATAAATAATCCACATTGCGGTCCCAGCCACCTAGGTAAGAAACAGCGGCAGGTACAACCAACATGACCAGAAAGAAGATCAGAAAGCGGACTTGAAGAATTTTCATCACTATGATTTTTATATTGTCATCCTGCAAAAATTACAGGATGACAATATTTGGAGGCTTAAAAGCGCTCGAATGCGCTAAAGAAGAAACGTCCTTCTATTTCTGCGTTTTCATCTGAATCTGATCCATGAATTGAGTTTGCATCAATAGATTTTGCATACTTATTACGGATAGTTCCTAAATCTGCCTTAGCAGGGTCAGTTGCACCAATCAGCTTGCGGAAATCCTCAACTGCATTGTCCTTTTCAAGGATTGCAGCTACAATTGGACCAGATGACATGAAATCAACCAGATCCTTGTAAAAAGGGCGCTCACTGTGTACTGCATAGAATTGCCCTGCAATATCTTTGCTCAAACGGGTATATTTTAAAGCAATTACTTTAAATCCTCCCTTAATAATATCATCTAAAATTGCTCCGGTATGGCCATTGGCTATTGCATCGGGCTTAATCATTGTAAAAGTTCTGTTCGTTGCCATCTTATTTTATCAAAATTGCTGCAAAAGTACTGCTAATAAATCAAAGCATAAAGGATTTTAAAAAATGAATAACTCAGAATCAGTTATTTTAATAACTTTGCATTTCTTTTTAATATAGATGTTAGAATTAGCCCCCCTAAAAGAGTTTTTAACTGAACCAAGGCACATTGTCATTACAACACATCCGAAACCGGATGGTGACGCAATGGGGTCTTCTTTAGGTTTATACAATTATCTAATCCTCAAAGGTCATCAAGTAAGTGTAATTACCCCAACAGACTATCCAACTTTTTTACAATGGCTGCCTAATAATGCTGAGGTAATCATTTATACAGAAAAGCCTGAGCAATCTCGGCAATTAGTCTCATCGGCTGATCTGATTTTTTGCCTTGACTTTAATTCCCTAGCTCGTATCAACGAGATGGGGAATTACGTTCGTGCATCCCAAGCAAAAAAAGTATTGATCGATCATCACCTAGAGCCTGAAGGTTTTGAAGATTATCGCCTTTGGACTACCAGCGCCTGCGCAACTGCTCAATTAGTTTATGAGTTTATAGTCAATATAATGGGTGATAGACAGCTGTTAAATAAAGATATTGCAAGTTGCCTCTACACTGGAATCATGACCGATACCGGGTCATTTCGTTTCCGTTCAACAACTTCTAACGTACACCGTATTGTGGCCGACCTGATTGATTGCGGTGCCGACAATACATTGATTCATCAGCTGATTTATGATGATTTTTCGGAAAACAGACTTCGATTCCTTGGTCATTGCCTCCTGAATAAGCTTGAGGTATTAAATGAATATAATACAGCAATTATTGTAATCACTAAACAAGAACTTGATGAATATAAAATTTCGACAGGCGATACTGAGGGTATTGTAAATTACGCCCTTTCAATTACCGGAATCCGTTTAGCTATCCTAATTATTGAAAGACAGGATGTAGTAAAGTTGTCTATACGTTCTACCGGCGATTTTCCTGCAAATGAAATATGTAAAAAATATTTCAATGGTGGCGGACATAGAAATGCAGCAGGCGGTTTTTCACAAGAAAAAATTGAAACGGTAAGAGAAAAATTTAATACGATATTGCCGGAGTATAAATCACAACTGATTCAGTAATATGAATCTTAGATTTGAATTAATTTTAAAACAGTAAAAAACAATAAATAAATACAAAAGAAGCTTTCTGGTGTTTTTAAGAAAAAAAGAAAATATTTCTTCTCCTGATTGATTCAATTAAAAAACAATGTATATTTCAAAACAATTAAAACAAATGAAAAAATTAGTAATCGTATTAGGGCTGGCAGTTACTGGATTAACGGCTTGCAACAATTTTGAAAAAGGTGAAGGGGATATGTTGTACAAGATCCACACTGACAAATCTGGCGAAAAAATTAAAGAAGGTG
>JBDNGV010000494.1:0-9636 GCA_041689125.1 Daejeonella sp. | reverse complement strand
TTTTTATTAATTCCAAATAATGACCTTGTTAAGATCTATTCTTTCTTTAAAGCCCTTTTAAAAATACCTTTTCCACGAGGACTGACCATCACTAAGCTTTCCTCCTCCTTTGTCTGAACATCTACTACAGCTATTGTAACCATATTCACGATCTCACGCACAGAACTGCCCAGTTGCAAAATATGAACCGGCTTATTGAGTCCCAATAATATTGGACCTACAGCTTCAGCACCCCCTATTTCCTGCAATAATTTATATGCAATATTACCGGATTCAAGATTGGGGAATACCAACACATTAGCTGGAGCACCAATCAGGGTACTAAAAGGATAATTATCTTTGAGCAGGTCAGGATTCATTGCAAAATTTGCCTGCATATCTCCGTCAACCGTAATTTCTTTATGCTTTTCATGCAATATCTTAACCGCCTGCCGCACTTTATCAGGGACTGCGCCATCATTAGATCCAAAATTCGAATAGGACAACATTGCTACTCTTGGTTGAATATTAAACTTCCTGACAGAATGATCAAGTAAGGTAGTAATTGAAACCAATTCATCAACTGTTGGATTCTCATTAACTGTAGTGTCTCCGAAAAATACTGGACCCTTTTTTGTCAGCATCATATACATCCCAGCAACACGATTTACGCCTTCTTCAATACCAATCACCTGAAGTGCAGGCTTGATAGTTGAAGGATAATCTTTGGTTAGGCCTGAGATTAATGCATCTGCTTCCCCAAACTGAACCATAGCCGCCCCATAATAATTTCGGTCCCTCATCAGCTTTTTAGCTTCAAACAAAGTAATTCCGCGGCGCTGACGTTTTTTATATAGGTATTCAGCAAATTTGGTACTTATTTCTAGTTCTTCCAGTGGATCGATAATAGTTACTCCTTCAAGTTCGAGTTCGTTCGCCAGCATAATTCTGCTAATCAGGCCTTTATTTCCAAGCAAAATCGGAATGGCAATGCCTTCATCGCGAACAATCTGTGCTGCCTTTAGTATTTTATAGTTATCCGCTTCTGCGAAAACAACTCGTTTAGGTGCACTTTTAGCCTTATTTGTGATTGTACCCATCAATTTATCATCGAGACCAAGACGGGCTTTCAACTCCTCATTATAGGCTTCCCAGTCATTTATACCCTTGCGTGCCACGCCCGAGTCCATGGCTGCTTTAGCAACTGCCGGTGATACTGAAGTAATCAAACGAAGATCAATAGGTTTCGGAATGATATAATCTTTCCCAAATTTTAAATTTTTTAAGTTGTAGGCAAGATTTACTGATTCTGGAACGGTTTTCTTTGCCAGTTCAGCGATTGCAATAACTGCTGCCTTTTTCATTTCTTCATTTATTGCAGTAGCTCTAACATCAAGTGCTCCTCTGAAGATATACGGAAAACCAAGAACATTATTTACCTGATTGGGATAATCAGACCGGCCTGTAGCCATGATAATATCTTTACGGGTTTTTATTGCAAGTTCATAGGCAATTTCCGGATTGGGGTTTGCCATCGCAAAAACAATAGGATTTTTTGCCATTGTCTTAAGCATCTCGGCTGTCAATACATCCGGAGATGAAAGTCCGATGAATACATCCGAATCTTTGACTGCCTGAGCAAGGGTTTCAATCTTACGGTTAGTGGCAAATTCAGCTTTGGTACCTTCAAGATTCGCACGATCGCTGCAAATCACTCCTGAGCGATCAAGCATCACAATATTTTCCTTACGCGCACCCAAACTCACATACAAACGGGTACAGGAAATAGCCGCAGCACCGGCACCATTAACTACAATCTTAACTTTATCAAGTTTTTTCTTCTGCAATTCACAGGCATTGATTAATGCAGCAGCAGATATGATTGCAGTTCCATGCTGATCATCATGCATAACAGGTATTGACATCACCTCCTTAAGACGACGTTCTATTTCAAAGCATTCAGGAGCCTTGATATCTTCCAGATTAATTCCACCGAAGGTAGGCTCTAGCGCTTTAACAATACTTACAAATTCATCAATGTTCTGAGTATCCAGTTCGAGGTCAAACACATCAATATCAGCAAATATTTTAAAGAGTAATCCTTTACCTTCCATTACGGGTTTTGCGGCCTCTGGGCCGATATCACCTAAACCAAGTACTGCTGAACCATTGCTGATTACTGCAACCAGGTTTCCCTTGGCTGTATATTTATAGACATCTTCTTTATTTTCAGCGATCCGAAGACATGGTTCTGCTACTCCGGGGGAGTAGGCCAGTGATAGATCACGTTGAGAATTGGTTGGTTTAGTTGGGACAACTTGTATTTTCCCTGGACGACCTTGAGAATGGTAGTCCAATGCGTCTTGTTTACGATTAGTTTTGCTCATTACGTTTAGGAATTGGTCAGTGGGGCAAAATTACAATTCTTTTCGTAATGGCTGTAATAAACAAAAACAAGTGCTTTAAAACCCCCTCGACTAGCTTCTATTGATTTTAAGGAGCATTCCTACACTTATGGACGATTTTTTAAGTCCGTTAAGGGTTTTAATTTTACTTATGCTTGAACCCTTTTTTTTGGCTATCTCAGAAAGCGTATCTCCTTGTTTTACTGTGTAGTATATATATGGGCTTACTTTTTTGGGAGGCCCAGCATTCGAATCAGAGGAAGAAACGGACTTTTTTACAGCAGCAATGAGAGGTAGCGGTTCAGCCAGATCAGTAGTTCCGTTAAATAGATCATATAAGGATGAATACGAATTATTTTTTACAGCTGGAAGCACCAAGGGCATTGGTTTTAAAGCAGATCCGTTGACAATCTCCTTTTTAAAAGAGGGATTCAAAAGCAGTAGTTCCTTTATATCAAAATCTGTTGCAGCAGCTATACTACTAATAGAAATTCGTTTATTAATCGGAATCACATCTGTTAGGGTACTGAAGCCCGCCGGTTTAACAGAAATTTCATGATCCTTGAAAAACTTCATCGAATAAACCGTTGCGATAAAAGCGGGAACATAATTCTGGGTTTGTACGGGCAAAAATGGTCTTACCTTCCAGAAATCAGCTACTCCACCAGATTTAGCAATGGCTCTTGTTACGGCGCCGGTTCCGCAGTTAAATGCGGCAATAGCCAGAAGCCAGTCGCCTATTTTGGCATGAGCGTCAAATAGATATCTTGCTGCCGCATAACTTGCTTTCACGGGATCCCTTCGTTCATCGGTATAATTATCCATGATCAATCCATAGCCTTTTGCGGTTTCATACATAAACTGCCAAGGGCCAACAGCACCAGATCTGGATACTGCCATTGGATTTAATGCCGATTCCACTACCGTAAGGAATTTTAGTTCTTCAGGTATACCAACTTCTTTCAATGCTCTTTCAAAGATGGGAAAGTAATATTCAGACAAACCGAGCATCTTACCAGTTTGCTCCTTTCTTCCGGTATAAATGTCAATATAGCGCTGAACATACTCATTGTAAGTTAATGAAACGTCTTTTTGGATAGATTCAAGCCTATTTTTATAAACTAGGTTCTGGTAACTCAGGATCGGATCAAGTACAGTATTTGGTATAAAAAGAGTATCAATCTGGCTAATTTTTTTGCCGGAATATATAATTAGAATGGAATCCTGCATGACTAGGGCTGACACTTGGAAAGAAAGCATCAGGAATACTGTTACAAAAAATACGGAAGCTATCTTTTTTCTCATATTTTAAAAATAGAGTACGGCAAAATTGCCGAATTAAAAAACATTCTTATAGAATCTTGCAACTTATCCTGCTTTCAGCAGGTCTTTGAATTTTTTTGAAAAGGATAACAGTTCAGCCTCCCCGAATCGCTTTCCTAAAAACTGCATCCCTAACGGCAAACCGGCAGTATTATTGCCTGCGGGCAATGAAATTGCAGGAATGCCAGCCAATGAAGCCTGAACAGTAAAAATATCTGCAAGATAATTTACAACCGGATCATCGCTTTCCTCACCTATACTAAAAGCTGGTGTTGGTGCAGTAGGTAACATTATAAAATCATAGTCTTCTAATATTTCAATGGTCTTATCCCGGATAAGCCTTCGTACTTTTTGTGCTTTCGAATAGTAGGCATCATAGTATCCGGCACTAAGAACAAAAGTCCCGAGTACAATCCTTCGCTTCACTTCCGGCCCAAAACCCTCAGATCGGGAAGTTTTGTATGTTGATTCTAGATCAAACGCACGTTTGCTTCGGTAGCCAAAATGTACCCCATCGTATCGTGCCAAGTTCGAAGAGGCCTCGGCCATTGTTAAGATGTAATATGTAGGAACAACATATTCCAGATATTCAAAAGAAACAGGTTCAACCACATGGCCGGCAGCTTTTAATGAATTTATGCTATTTTCAAATGCAAGTTTAATTTCAGGATCAAGCCCTTTTGAATGTAGCGCTTCTGATAGATAGGCAATTTTTTCCTTTCTCTTTTCTTTACTTTCTAAGGTATAAGCTGGTACAGGCCTTTGGGAAGCTGTGCTGTCATAATTATCTGAACCCGCGATTATTTCAAGCAAAATAGCAGCATCTTCAACACAATTTGTGATCGGGCCGACCTGATCAAATGATGAGGCATAAGAAATAACTCCATGTCTCGAAACCCTTCCATAGCTGGGCTTTAATCCCACAACCCCGCAAAATGATGCTGGCTGACGAACTGAGCCTCCAGTATCCGTACCCAATGCTGCCAGACATAAGCCAGCTTGAACTGCCACAGCAGCACCTCCGGAGGAACCTCCTGAAACCTTCGTTGGGTCGGCATTATTTCTCACCGGTCCATAATAGGAGGATTCATTGGATGCACCCATTGCAAATTCATCGCAATTGAGTCTGCCAATTATTAAGGCATCTTCAGCAAGAAGCCGCTCAACGACCGTAGAAGAAAAGGGTGAAACATAGTTTTCAAGGATTCTGGAACAGGCAGAAACTTTATGACCTTTATAGCAAATATTATCCTTTATAGCAATTACCATTCCGGCAAGTTTACCTCCCTTGCCGGCATCGAGCTTATCCTGAATCCGCAAGGCTTCAGAACGTACTTCATCCGTAAAGACTTCTACAAAAGCATTCAGCTCCCGTTTTTCGTGGATACGTTTTAAGTAGTATTCTACTAGAAGGGGTAATGTAAATTCCTTGCCTTGCTTTGCTAGTGAAGACTGAACTTTGGAAAGAGAAGAAATACCTTCCATGCCTAAAATATTGTATAAATAGGATTTCTTCCGGTAATGTTATCACCGGAAGAAATATAATTGTAGATCGATTATATTATTTAGTCTCCTGGTCTTTTGAAGTAGAGGCAGGAGTTTCACCCTCGCCATTCTGAGCAGTTTTGAATTCTTTAATACCTTTACCTAATCCACGCATAAGCTCAGGGATTTTTTTACCTCCAAACATTAACAGAACTACCACTACAATTAAGATAACTTCTGTGGCTCCTAGTCCTGCAAATAATAAAATTGAATTTGACATAATAGTTTATTTAATGTGCGATTTTTGTATGCTCAAGCCCCGTTTCATCGGGATTATTTATAACTTCTGAACCTGTTTCAACAGTATTACTTTCAGGTTCATATCCTGCTACAGGTGTATTATTCTCCTGTTCTAGTTCTGTTTGAGATGCGTATCCATGTTCCAAAATAGCTTCATCAGGATTAGAATAACCAGTTACGGCAGAGGTTTCAGTATCTATATAATCAGCGGCGGTTTGAACTTCTGATTTTACCTGATCAGCAACTTCATTTACACTATTTATATTATTATGAATTTCTCTCTTAATTCCATCAGAGGCATCTTT
Source organism: Daejeonella sp. (assembly GCA_041689125.1). GTDB lineage: Bacteria > Bacteroidota > Bacteroidia > Sphingobacteriales > Sphingobacteriaceae > Daejeonella. The sequence continues at coordinate 3,839 of JBDNGV010000494.1, read as the reverse complement.
AAATTCTCTAAGACCCTTACCCAAACCACGGGCAAGTTCAGGAAGTTTCTTACCTCCAAATAATAAGAGAACTACGAGGAATATCAGGATCATCTCCGGCCCTCCGATATTCATAAATAAAAATACAGAATTTAATATACTCATAATGCTATTTACAAAGATAGGCAATTAAATACCTTTTTATTAAAAATTAATTAGCCAGCCATCCGGCAGGATTCATCGGCACAGCACCTTTTCGAACTTCAAAGTGAACTTCAGTTGTACTATCAATTGGATCTGTAATCACAACTCCTATACTTTGCTTTAACGTTACTTTTTGACCTCTTGATACATTTACACTCTTTAAATTCGAATATACGGTAAAATATTCTCCATGTCTGATCAAAACAGCATAGGATCCCGAGATATTCTGTACTGCAGCAACCTCTCCACCAAATACAGCACGAACAGCTGAACCCGGGGCTGTTTTAATATCAACTCCATTATTTTCAGTGGTTACATTTCGTCCGATGGTGTGGTTTCCAAAATCCTCGATAATCATTCCATTCGTTACCGGCCAAGGGAGGCTCCCACGACTACCTAGAAAATCAGAGGATAGTTTAGCAGATTCAGGTGTTGCCGCCAAAATACTTGACCCACTAGCAACAGGCTTATAATCAGGAGCATCCTTGTTCTCTGCTTTCGCCTTAGCAGCCGCAGCTCTGGCTTCTGCCTCAGCCCGTTTCCTTGCTTCTTCAATTTCGCGGTTGATGGCATTCTGTATCGCCCGATTCAAAATAGCCGACTCCCTTTGCTTTTGAGTAAGTTCCTGTTTTAACTTTTTCTCCTGCTTGGTGAGGCTACTCAAAACCTTTGATTTACTGTTTTTTTGCACGCCAAGTGTTCGCTTTTCCTTTTGCTGATCAGTTAAAATATTACTTTTCTCTCTTTTATTACGATCAAGTTCGCTGATCTTAATATTCAGCTCTTTTTGAGTTCCCTCAATATATTGTACCTGTTTTTTTCTGTATTCGCTAAATTGCTGAAGGTATTTTAAACGTTTATATGCCTGATTGAAATTCTGTGCGGCAAAAATGAACATGAGTTTACTGTAGGAACTCTGATTACGAAAAGCGAATAGAACCATAGCCGCATATTCCTTTTTTAATTTCTCCAGTTGCGACTGAAGTGAACGTACGGTATTGGTATTATCAGAGATCTGACTATCCAGTAGTTTGACTTCTGAGTTAATAATACTGATCTTTTTCTCCCTAAGTCGGATCTGAGCATTTAGAGCACGAATCTCCTTTAAAGAAAGGTTCTTATTATTTGCTGTCTGATTGAGACTCTGGTTCAAAGATTCGATTTCCCTTGTCAGTGCCTCCTTGCGCCTTCTCAGCTCTGAACTACTCTGAGCAAATACACCGGATACAGTATAAAAAAATACAAGAAAAAAGATACATTTCAAACACTTCATTTTATCAAATGTATTTAATTTTTAATCGAAAAACGCTCGGGAACCCTGAAAGGAAGCTCTAAAGGGCCATCCAAATCAACTTTTAAAAACCTAAGATCCAGCAGCAACTTTTTAGTTTTAACTTTCGAATCCATGACAATAGCATACGGAATCTGCTGCTGATTAACCATTATAAAGTCAGAGTAATTCGCGCTAAGCTCCTGTTTTGCAGTCTCGTCATTCAAATTTACATATATCACTTTGTTTTGTGAATTAACCCTCAAATTATAAGTCAATCTACCCATAATACTTATCAGCTTAGCCTCATCATTCTCCATATTTAGCTCTGTTGAATCAGTGATAAATTCTGAAATAGTGTTTCCAACAAGTATTGATTGAAGGGTTCTGAAGTTGATTTTTTCATTTGTAAACTCATAGATATAACTGAAAGGCTTTTTAATGTAAACATTATCAATTCGGTTCAATATTTTGACGCTATCAGGAGTGATCAGCGCTCTGGCGACTTCGAGTCCGGCAAGTGCAGTTACAGAAACCCAAATCACTTCATTATTTTTAATCCGGAAATTCATATTCACATCATTGTTTTTATCATTGATGCTTAACACCGCCTTTGATTTGACTGCAAGGGTGTTGAATACTATGCCACTCTCCATAATGGATTTTAATTTATTCCTTTTGGCATTATCAGGCGCAACCTGAACGGACGGGATCATAGGCACTACAGGTGTTTCCACTATTACCTTCTTAGTTTTACAGCCAGTTAAGGCAATTATAAGTAAAAGGGTGTAAACAGTCTTAATCAATATATTTTTTTTCATTTAATTTTTTATCCAGTGTTTCTGAGCGGGAACCAATTTCTTTTGCTTTTTGCCATTGTTCAAGAGCCTTATCCTTTTCTCCCAGAAAATATAAAATATCCCCATAATGTTCTAACTGTATTGCATTGGTCGAATTGTGTTGTAAAGCCCTCTCAATCCATATTTTTGCTTCGGTATATTTCTTAAGTTTAAACAGAATCCAAGCATAGGTATCTTCGGATGATGCATTATCAGGATCCAGTTCGTTTGAACGCCTCGACATTCTCTCGGCCTCATCAAGATTCTCTCCCCTTAACGATAAATAATAAGCATAATTATTTAAAACATAAGAATTTCTCGAATCTAGCTCCAGCGCTTTGGTGTAAGCATGGTCGGATTCCTTAAATTTCTTTAGAGAATTAAAGGAATCGCCCATTGTCGAATAGACCTGAGCAAGAATCTCCTTATCTTCGGTTTCAAGATCTAAGGCATTTTTCAAATAAGTAATTGCTTTCTCGTGTTTTTGAGTTTGCGCGTATCCAATACCCGTGTACAAATAAAGAGCAGCTTGATTTGGAAAAATACTTAAGGCATGATCTCCATCAATGATTGCCTGTTGAAATTCACCGTGGCTCACCTGTATACGTAATAACTGCTCCCAAATCTGATAGACCTGATCATTAATTGCCAGAGCTTTCTTATAGGATTCTTGTGCCTGTGGATATTTTCGCTCTTGAAACAAAACATCTCCAAAAACGGCATGGGCTTTTGCTTCATCGGGATGGACCCTCACCATAATCGAGGCCAGTTCATTTGCATAAGCCCTAGCCTTCATATCGTCGAACATTGGAAAAAACGAAAGCACGATTCGTACCTTCTCATCAATATTCAGATTGGGATCTTCAAAAGCAACTTTTAACTCAATAAATGTATTTTCAAACTGTCTGAGAGCCTTATAATTATCTGCAAGAGCAAGGCGAACCATTGCGTTAGTCGGAGATATCTCTTTCGCCTTGTTCAATATTTCTATTGCCTTCTGCCTTTCCCCTGATATTACATAAACTTCACTCAAATAAATATAGTTTCTCAAGTCTTCCGGTTTTAAGCGGATTTGCTTTTCTAGTTCATCGCTAAGTTTAGCCGATTTACCCTGCTGCATTAGAATTCGCTGCCTAGCTGATACCAAATCCTCTGAAGGGCCAAACATCTTTTCTATTTCATCGTATGTACCTTCAGCATCTTCTACTCGGTTTAGTATAAGTAGTGCATTTGCCTTATCGTAATAATAGGCCTCATTCTTTGGCGATATCCTTGATAGTTCTTCTAATACAAAAACCAGATCAGCAATTTTATTTGTTTTTTTATAAATATCTGAAAGCAATACCCAATACCATTCATTTTCCGGGTTTACAGTAACCGCTTTTCTTGCTAGAGTTTCAGCATCCTCCGGCTTGTTATCGGCAAAGCTAATATTCGCCAATTCATACAATGCGGCATCATTAGCTGGATCCACATCGAGCACTTTTGTGAAGCTTACGACCGCCTGAGTATAATTCATTGAGATCTTTTCCTGCAAGCCTTCAAAG
>JBDNGV010000493.1:0-2414 GCA_041689125.1 Daejeonella sp. | reverse complement strand
CTCGCAAGTATGGATCAATAGAATAATATAATGTTTTTAATAAAATCTCCATGTCTTTGATACCAGGAACTTCCTTATTTGTAATTTTAAAATAGCTTAGTGACGATTTCTGTAAGGACGTTTGTTTAGAAGGATTACTTTATTGATTGGATTGAGTTTTTTTTCTGCGTTAGCAGTATGAAGTTTTGAGATAAATCTTCACCTCATTTTACGTTTTAATTGTTTTCTTACCACTGGTGATTCAGTTTAAAGAAACTCACCTATTGTAAGAACCTTTTTTTTCATTTACTCTCCTTTTTAGAATTATAATTTAAATGCTATCCGAATTTTAATGAGGCCTCTGGTGTTGCACAGTAGGGATCAAACATTTTATTGTCAATTGATACTTTACTTTTACCTATAGATTTAATACTAGCCAAGTTTTTATATAAAAATATCTGCATAACTTTCAAGTATATTCTCCTCTGACAGTAAAAATTATTTTGTTTTATTTTACCATTTCAATTTCAGCTTGAATTTTTCCTTGCCAGTATTCCAATCCAGTACGGACGCAAAACTTTTTAAAATTTGGTTTAAATAAATAGTCCTAAATTAGTGTAAAAGCCTATATTTTATTATTTAAAAATCTTTTAAGGTCTAATTGAGAGGTATTTAGTTTGGCTTTAATGGTTCTATTCGGATACGATTTTTCCCAATCCAAACAGAACCATAATAGCCTCTGCTTATTTATGATAATACATCAAGCTCAAAACCAATAATCGTATCACCCGACATTTTCTCTATCTGGGCCTTCGGATTTGAATAAGCTATGACTGCTAGTAGAGTCGCTAACAATTTATTGAAGTATATAAAAATTGCAGTTGAATGATTCATCCAAATACTTAAGTTTATTTATATTTTTATAGGCCTTATTTCATAATGTGGTCTCTGAAATTCTTTAAGCAGGCTTTCCCTTCAATCTAATATCAATTCTTTTTTTCTTTACGGTTAACCGCTTCATTGCATCCATTAAGGTTGCATCTTTTGTCGTCTTATAAATCTCATTGATTGCTAACACAAGTCGTTTTGCTTCTCTTGAAGCCGTCACTCTATCGCTAGTAGTCATACTGCTCATTTTAGCTTTTTCAAATACTGCTGCTTCTTGTAAAATATCCATAATTATTTTTTTTAATTTCAATCCATTTTCTTAAGATATTGATACAATTCGCTATCCGTTGAAATGAAAATGGTTGTTTTTCCATCGAAAGTTTTCTCAAATGTATCCATCGATTTTAGAAAGCTATAAAGGCTAATCGATTGACTCGACCTATTATAAGCATTCGCATAAATTGAGGCCGCAGAAGCATCTGCTTTACCTTTGATCATCTCAGCGTCCCTGAATGCAATGGATTGTATATTTTTAAGTTCTCGTTCCTTCTCACCATTAATACGCGAGGCTTCTCCCTGACCTTCTGAGCGGAATTTGTCAGCGATACGGAAACGTTCACTTTTCATTCGCTCATAAACCTGCTTCTGGACTTCCTCCACGTAATTGATGCGCTTAAATCGAAAATCCAAGAGCTTGATTCCGAGCTCAATCGTCTGCTTGTTGGCCGATGCCAATATCATGTTTTGGATGCTATCCCGACCTACGTAGATCTTAGACAAAGAATCACCAACAACTTCAGAATTGGATGATTCAGGAACTCTATTACTGGATCGGACAGCTTCTTCAATGTCATTACTTGCTATGAAATCCCTAGTGTCCCCATCGAGAATATCATCTATCCGGGATTGCGCATTCCGTTCATTCGTTAAACGTTTAAAAAATAGAAGTGGATCTACAATCTGCCAACGTGCATAGGTGTCTACAAAAATGAACTTCTTGTCCTTGGTTGGTACCTGATTTGGGTCACCATTCCATTCCAAAACACGCTTTTCGAAATAATTAGCATCTTGTATTAAAGGTACCTTAAAGTACATTCCGGGCTCAGTAATGGCTTCACCGACTGGCTTTCCAAACTGAGTGATTACCACCTGGTCTTTTTCCTGTACAATAAAAACACCACTGCTTATACCTATCAGAAAAATAAGGACTACTACAGAAATTAAAATTGATTTAGTTTTCATTAGTTACAGTTTTATTGTTCAGTTGCATTTGCAGTAATGGCAATACATTATTGCCTTCTTGGTCTGTAATGACCACATTTCCAATTTTGGGTATTACAGTTGACAATGTTTCAAGATAAATCCTTTTTTTTGTTACCTCAGGTGCCTTTACATATTCATTATACAAAGCCGTAAATCTTGCAGCTTCCCCATCTGCGTTATTTACACGCTCGGCAGCATACCCTTCCGCTTGTTGAATGGTTTCTTCCGCTTGACCCCTTGCTTTAGGTATTACTTTATTATATTCTGATCTTGCTCTGTTAATT
>JBDNGV010000492.1:0-1035 GCA_041689125.1 Daejeonella sp. | reverse complement strand
TAAGAGGCTTTTTTATTGACCAATTAATAACTATCACCTAGAAAAAAATTACTGGTTGTTTTTGTTTTAAAAAGAAATTATACAAGCTGATGCAAAGTGATATTAAAGAAGGCTCAGCGAAATCTGATGAACTTGAAGTTTTAAGCATATTGGTTAAAGAATATGAATCAGTTCATTATCCGATGCTTCTTCCTAATCCGTTGGATGCGATTAAATTTCTCTGATATCATTTTTATAAATTTCGCAAATGATCTTCAAAATTCCTTCGAGGTGTTCTAAAAGACACTCATTCACCCCACCCAAACTACCCTCCTCTCGCTTAAAATGAGAGGATTTCGTTGGTTTTATGCTATCGCTTTATGGATTATTTAATTGTCCTCAACCCTAAAATAATGAATCTAGAAACGCATTAAATCCAAAATAATTCGACCTTACAAATTGTTAGTTTAAATTTTCTTATAAATAAAAAGCCCGGAATTTAAATTTCCAGGCTTTAATGAATGCATTAAATTAATAAAGCTTATTCAACATAAAATGTACCCTTCATCATTCCTGAGTGTCCGGGAAATGTACAGATAAACTCATAAACACCTTTTGCAGGAGCTTCAAACTCGATGGTATCAGATTGACCACCACCGATCAGTTTTGTATGCACGATTACCTCAGTTGCCCCAACAGGAATGTAATCTGTGTTTTTTGCTTGCATTGCTGTAGCTGCGAAATCAGAAACAATTGTTCCTTGTGCAAGCAATGCCCAATTATGACCCATGGCTTCTTTTGCCAATTTACCGGTGTGATTCAGCGTTAATTTAACTTTTTGACCTACTTTAACTTTAATCTCAGCAAGATCATACTTCATATCATCACCGGCATTAATGGTGATTGATACTTCTTTTTCAACAGGTGCAGCTGCGGTTTCCTGAGTTAGGGTATCCGTATCGGTACTCTCAGATTTCTCAGTGTTGCTGTTGCATGCTGTGAATGCAAATAATGCCACAATGGCAAGCAGACTTAACTTTCTCATATATTTTTTTT
>JBDNGV010000491.1:0-1007 GCA_041689125.1 Daejeonella sp. | reverse complement strand
TCGAAGCGTTACCCGGACTAAAAGTTGAAGGTCTGCATGCCTATGATGGACATTTAACAGAAAGCAATGTGGAGATAAGACAAGAGCAGAGTGATAAGGCATTCGCCTCAATACAATCAAATATTGACTATTTTCAAAGTTCAACGTCAAGAACCCCAGCCATTGTAGCCGGTGGATCACCAACATTTCCAACCCATATTGGTAGAAATGCAGATTGTAGCCCTGGTACTTTTGTTTTCTGGGATTGGGGGTACACACATAAATTTCCTGAAGAACCCTTTGAAAGTGCAGCATTAGTACTTACGAGGGTGATTTCAGTGCTAAACGATACGTTAATTACAACAGATTTAGGGCATAAAGCGGTAAGTGCAGAAAATCCTTTATCGGCAAGAGTTCACTTTTTGAATGCTCCAATGGCAAAACCAGTCTCACAGAGTGAAGAACACTTATCTCTGGAAGTGCCCGATAGTTCATTATTCAAAGTAGGTGACCTATTATATGGAATGCCTGTTCATATTTGTCCCACTGTAGCACTTTACAATGAAGCACTTGTTTCAGAAAACAATCTGATTAATGATTCATGGAAAGTAATTGCCAGAGACAGGCAGATTAATTATTGACATTTTATACGTCCTAAAATAATTATTATTGTTGGAGCCATTCTACTGAATACAAGGTTTAAGATTTTGTATTCCTTTCTACGGACTTTTCATTCATAGCGAATCCTTAAGCTAAATGCTTTTTTAAAAACTTTCCTGATTGCATTATCGTTCCAGCTGGCAGGAATGGGATCGCCCTACACGAGGTTATAAACGCTTCATCGATATTCATTCTTCATCCATCAAATCGGATGTGTATGAGCATGGTTTATGGCGCGGAAATGTAGCGCAGATCAATAAAATTGCACCTGCAAAGAACGGGGGACTTTTACTTCCATTGCAGTTAGGCTGGTGGGCACATCAGACCTAGAATCCGTCGCAGGTGGAACCAACATTCTCAGATGATAT
>JBDNGV010000490.1:0-5729 GCA_041689125.1 Daejeonella sp. | reverse complement strand
GATATTTTGAAATTATTTAGGCTCTATATGTGGGTAGCATACATTCGGATAGCATTCGCAAAGAAAATTGGTTAAGATTATTTATAAATCATGTAATATGACATTTGATAAAGTATATCAGTATAATTTTCCGACCACCATACGTTTCGGGGCAGGGGCAATAAAGGAATTACCTGCTTATCTTAAAAAAAACGACTTAAAGCGGCCTATGATCGTTACCGATCCGACAGTAGCGGCTTTGCCTTTTTTTAAATCAATTGTAAGCGACCTGCAGGCCAATTCCATTTCGGTAGAAGTATTTAGTGATATTCATAAAAATCCGGTGAAGAGCGATGTATATAAGGGAACGGAGATGTCGGATAACACCTCCAGGGACAGCATTATTGGTATCGGAGGAGGCGCAGCCTTAGATGTGGCCAGGGCAATTGTACTGCGGATCAACCACAGGGACGACCTGTTTAAATACGACGATCTGATTGGAGGCGATATTTATGTAACGAATGAGGTGCCTCATTTTATAACAGTTCCAACAACCTCCGGAACAGGAAGTGAAGTTGGCAGAAGTGCCATCATTGCCGATGATGATACGCATCAGAAGAAGATCCTGTTTTCGCCCAAATTAATGGCGAAGATCGTGTTTGCAGATCCTGTACTTACGATGGACCTGCCTCCATTTATAACTGCAGCTACAGGTATGGATGCGCTTACCCATAATATGGAAGCATTTTTAGCCAAAAATCCACATCCTTTATGTGATGGGATCGCACTGGAAGGTATTTCCCTGATTAAAGATGCACTCGAAAAGGCTACCAATAAGCCTGATATTGAAAGCAGGAGTAAAATGCTGATGGCCTCCATGATGGGAGCCATTGCTTTTCAGAAGGGCTTAGGTGTAGTACACTCCATGGCGCATCCGCTCTCTTCATTACTGGATACCCACCATGGTTTGGCAAATGCGGTAAACATTCCTTACGGTATGGAGTTCAACATCTCCGGTTTTGAAAATAAATTCCGTCGCATGGCGAGAACATTGGAGCTTAAAGAAGAAAGCGGTGAAGCAGTAGTGAACTATTTGTTCGACCTTAATTCCCGGATCAATATACCGCATTATTTGAGTGGGATCGGGGTGAAAGCGGAACATATAGAAACACTGGCAGATCTGGCTTTCGCTGATTTTGCCCATCCCAACAATCCAAAACCGGTAAGCAGAGAAGATTTTAAACAATTGTATTTAAAAGCGTTATAGTAATAAATGCAAACCAATGATGAAAAAGATAGGAATAAGTTATACGGAGACCGGTTTCAGGAATTACTGGAACTGGTTTAGTCCTGATGATCTGGGGGGGGATTTAGAACTGATCGAACTCTCATTTGAAAAAAACAACATGGAGGATATTTATCAATGCGATGGCTTTGTTTTAACCGGAGGGATTGATGTTGATCCTTCCATCTATGGTGGATCGGAGGAGTATCCACATAAGCCTGAGGTGTTTTTGTCGGAAAGGGATGAGTTTGAAAAGAGGATATATGAGCATGCTCAAAAGCAACGCCTGCCGGTTTTGGGGATCTGCAGGGGAATGCAATATGTGAATATACTGGAAGGAGGCAAGGTTTTCGAAGATATCGGGGAAGATGCAAACAAGGTTCATAAAAAAGGCGCTGAGGATAAAGTACACGCAGTCAATATTAAAAAGGATAGCTTATTGTATGCCGTAACGGGTCTGGAGTGGGGCCTGGTAAACAGTTCGCACCATCAGGGGGTTAACCCGAAGAATTTGGGAGAGAATTTAATGGTCAGCGCTTATTCAGATACCAATGATCAGATCATAGAATGTTTAGAGTTTAAAGATAAAACTGACAAGGGTTTTATGCTGTGTGTACAATGGCATCCGGAAAGAATGAAAGAAAAGGAAGTAAACTCCCTTTCACAAAAGGTTAAAGAACAATTTATTAAGGAAGTAAGAAAATTATAAGAGATGAATATTATTAATCCCGCGACAGAAGAAATAATCATTGCATTACAAGAAGACGACAAACAGTCCCTGGATAGAAAATATGAAGCGCTTAAAGCAGCACAACAGAACTGGGCAAAAAAAAGTCTGACTGAGCGGTTGGCGGTTATTCAGCGGTTCTACGACTTGCTTGACCAGGACAAAGAGCAACTAGCCGCGGTGCTGACTTCTGAAGTTGGTAAACCCCTGCAGCAGGCACGTAATGAAATTAACGGCACCAGAACAAGGATCCAGTGGATGATCAGCAATTCAGAAAAATACCTTTCTGATGAATGGGTTACTGACACTGAAGAATTGAAAGAAAAGATTTCCTACGATGCCCTGGGCGTCATATGTAATATTTCGGCTTGGAATTATCCATATTTAACAGGCGTCAATGTTTTTGTTCCGGCATTAATTGCGGGCAATGCCGTGATGTATAAACCCTCCGAATATGCCACGTTAACCGGATTAGAAATAGAAAAATTACTGAAAAAGGCAGGACTGCCCGATGGGGTTTTTCAAGTTGCCATTGGCGCCAGGGAAACCGGGGAGTATTTGTTGGATATGAATTTTGATGGATATTTTTTTACAGGTTCCTATAAAACCGGAAAGCATATTTATGAAAGGGTGGCTTCAAAAATGGTTCCCTGTCAGCTGGAATTAGGTGGTAAAGATCCTTTGTATGTGGCTGATGATGTGAAAGATATTGCCGGTGTAGCCGCCGGAACAGCCGATGGGGCTTTTTACAATAACGGGCAAAGTTGTTGTGCCGTTGAGCGGATATATGTTCATGAAAAGATTTATGATGACTATGTGACTGCTTTTGTGAAAGAAGTGCAATCCTGGAAGACCGGAGCGCCAACTGAAGAGGGTGTTTACATAGGGGCATTGACGAGAAAAGAACAACTCGATGTATTAGAAAGGCAGGTTCAGGAAGCGTTGGAAAAAGGAGCTGTATTATTGAATGGCGGCAAAAGAAGAGCAACTAAAGGCTATTATTTTGAGCCGACTGTGCTTAGCAATGTGACTAATGAGATGAACGTGATGCAGGAGGAGAGTTTCGGCCCTGTAATAGGGATTATGAAGGTGAAGGACGATGCCGAAGCCATTAAGTTCATGCAGGATACTGCGTATGGATTGACGGCTGCTGTTTACTCCAGAAGCAGAGACAGGGCTGAGCAGATCCTTTCACAGATTGATTCAGGTACAGGTTACTGGAATTGCTGCGACAGGGTAAGCGCCGGGCTTCCCTGGAGTGGAAGAAAGTGCTCAGGTATTGGAACAACATTATCCCATCAGGGTTTACGTGCTTTTACAAAACCCAAAGCCTGGCATTTGAGAAGTTAAAGCGGGTTTTTGCCGGTTATCTGTCATAGATTCCTAATACTTTATTTACTCAGTTTAATAAGAGAATTTTAAACTGTCCCAGAAGTTCTATTTATTAATATCCCAGCTTTTTCTTAACGGAGCTGTGATGATTCGGCATCTTCAGGTTTCTTTCCAAAGGACAACATCAACATCACCGCGGCAAACAATATAAAAAAAAACCGCACCATAAATTTACATCTTTACCATTTGCGGCAGTGTTCTGAGAAATAAAGCTGTAACCAAAAAGCAATAGCCCAACTATTAAAAAGAAAAGACCTATAACAAATCGCAAATCGAATAATCTGTCCATGATGATACGTTTAGAAGAAGATGATATTAAAAATAATGGTGACCAGCAAAATGATTATCCCCAGCACTAACGGATTCTTATACCAGGCCCTGTTCGGATCTTTTTCTTTGGGCATAAGGCTATATACCAAGCCTGCCAGCTCCTGTTCAGGCTTTGCCCTGGTGAATAAACTTATAGGTATATACGCTTAGGTCGCCCAATATTTTATTCGGACTCTCCAATTCTTATCGGCTTATTGTTTACCATTTTTTTAATCAGTTTGTGAAAAATTGTATCCATACTGTCTCTACGGTTATATCTATAATGGTACCCATCTAAATAGCCTTGCAATCTTTCTTTACTACAGTGATGGTGTATTCCTCTTGGCCATCCTTTTAGGGTCATGATATGAATATGTAGATCTGGAAAATTTTTGCCTTCATCAGAAGGGATTTGTTTTATAGGTATAAACTGTCCATTATCCTTTTGTCCCTCCCTCAAACCTTTCCGCCCTCTCTGCCGGGCAGACAATTCCTTTTGATCGTATAAAAGGAACAAAATACGTTCTTTCCCCCAACAATGCCCTCCCTTCCCACAGGGCTTTCTTTTAACTTCTCTGTACCACCAAAAGGCGCAGATCAGATGTATCTGAACAGGGTCAGATACATCCTCCGGATAGCTTTTTAATTATTAACCTGAGTTCGATTAATCAAAAAGCATATAACTGATTGGCTTTCACGGTTTCGTACCTGATTGACGGTTTTTTCGGGAAAAAACTGTAGGCTACCAATCCCGCAATGAGGTTCACGGCGAAATTGACAAATGAGCGGTGCCTTGAATGCTCCACCTGGCAGATGTTCTTTAGCTCATCGTTGACGGTCTCGATAACCGAGCGTTTGCGCAGCATAATCTTGTCGTTCATGCTCATCAGGCAGTTTTTCATATTGTTCCGGATCCCGGTAATCAGGTGTATGCCGTCCGTAAAGAGGATTTTTACCAATTCTTTGGAGATGTACCCTTATCGGGGTGGAATCCACAAAGGATATCCCGATACACTTCCCTAAGCAACAGGTCTTTAGAAAAATCGTCAAGGGCAGTACCACACTTTGGCTAAGCTCCACAAACCGGTTGTAGGAAACGGTCTGGGGGAACTCGTTTTGCATGTGGCGCTGCACATAAAAAAGGTAAAAATGCTTGAAGCACCTAAAGCCGCTCAAATGGAATCCCGCACGTGCGGGACACATGACCTCGCTTTTGGCCATTTTTGGGGGACGCTTGGAAGGCTTGCCAAAAATGAAGTTCGAGTGGTCTTGTCAAAGTTCTTGCAAAATTCATCGATTATGCAGAAAATATCGGTAACTTTATGGTAGTCAATCATAGCGGGTTTTGTTTTTAAGTTTTTGATTTTCAGATAATTAAATATATAACTTTGCCCGCTATTTTTATGATAAATCCTTATAAATTCTGATAATTATTAATCGAACTCAGGTTATAACTATAAAATGATTATCAGTTAAACGCCTATTTCAATTCATTTAATCTAAAACTGGATTAAATGATTTAGTTTTATATTTTGTTGTATCAATTAAATTATATGATTTTAAAATCTCTAACTAACTGTTTTAAGATAAATTTTAAAACAAGTTATACTCTTATATTACTGGTATTTTTTGCAGAAACACTTTTTGCCCAGTTCCCCAATCACGTGATCTCAGCTCCAGCCGGGGAAGAATATGTTTCGATAAAAAAGGAAGGAAGAACTGTTATTCCTAATGGACGTTATATAAGTCCGGCAGGAAAAACTCATATGGTTGCTCCTAACCCCTACGGACTAGCGATCAGCAATGACGGAAATATTGCAATTACCGCAAATTCTGGGACCAATCCAATTTCCATCAATATCCTGAAAAATATTCTTTCTGAAAATACAGAGATCAGACAAATTCCTGAATCTCCCAAAGGTGACACCGGTATTCTGGAATCAGTTTTTATGGGCCTAGCAATTTCAGCAGATAATAAAATTGTCTATGTAGCTGGAGGGCAAAGCAATAAGGTATACAAGTTTGATATTGCGAGCG
>JBDNGV010000489.1:0-1487 GCA_041689125.1 Daejeonella sp. | reverse complement strand
CAACCTGTTCGATCAGATCAATACTGCAGTGCAATCTTATGTATCTGATGTGAAAAGGGGCGACTTCCCGGATGAAAAGGAGCAATATTAATTAATTCCCCTCATGGCGGCTCCTGAATATAAAAAGGCTAAATTTCCTGTCCTTGCGGCAGATATTACCGATAAGGATATTTTATTTGAAGACAATCATCTAATCGCAATAAATAAGCGTGCAGGAGATATCGTTCAGGTTGATGATACCGGTGATGAGTCACTGGACGAAAAGGTAAAGCGATATATTGCCCAGAAGTATAATAAGCCAAATGGGGCATTTCTGGGTGTGGTGCATCGCCTCGATCGGCCTGTGAGCGGGGTAATTCTATTTGCCAAAACTAGTAAAGCCCTTGATCGGATCAATAAAATGTTTAAGAGCAGGGACATGCACAAAACTTATTGGGCAGTTGTAAGAAACCGTCCTGCACTTGAAGAGGGCACGCTTATACACTGGCTAGTGAAAAATCCCCAAAAAAACGTAACCAAAGCCTATGAACAGGAGGTGCCCGGTAGTCAGCGGGCCGAACTTCATTACAAATTAATCGGAGAGCTTGGCGGTTATTACCTGATTGAAGTAAACCCTATAACGGGTCGTCCCCATCAGATTCGTGTTCAGTTATCAACAATGAATTGCCCGATAGTTGGAGATAATAAATATGGTTATCCCCGCGGAAGTCTTAAAAAGAGTATTTGCCTGCATGCAAGAAGGCTGCAGTTTATGCATCCTGTAAAGCAGGAGCCGGTCAATATCTTTGCAACTTTGCCCAAAGATGGCTTTTGGGAGCGGTTTGAGGATTTTTAAATTAATCTTCAAATGAGGTATTCAGGCTCACAGCCTCCCATTTAGAGAATTCTTCTTCTACAGTTTTGAATTTATCACGGATCGCATCAAGGGCTACTTTACCTAATATCAGGCGAAGCGGAGGATGTTTCGCATTCACAGCAAGAAGTATTGCTTTTGCTGCTTTAGCCGGATCTCCCGGTTGTTTTCCGCTGGAACTTTGCAGCAGTCGGAGTCTTGCACCAGAACTTAGCTCATAATCTTCAATTTTATTTTTGGCGCTGACAGAGGATGCACCGGCCCAATCAGTGCGGAAAGGTCCGGGTTCTACCAAGGTTAAATGAATGTTGAGAGGTAAAATTTCCAGAGCCAATGCTTCACTCATCCCTTCCAGAGCAAATTTACTGGCATTGTATAAACCTGTGCCTGAATTGGCTCGTAAACCCGACATGGAGGAAATCTGAAGAATATGACCGGATCTTTGTTTTCTGAGTATTGGTAATACAGCCTGAGTCATTGCTATTGCTGCAAAGAAATTCGTTTCCATCTGCGATCTGGCTTCATCCATACTCAGCTCTTCAATCGCGCCAAATAAACCGTATCCGGCATTATTTACCAGAACATCTATCCGGCCAGACTTAGCCATGATTTGCTCAATCACTGATTTTATTTG
>JBDNGV010000488.1:0-3475 GCA_041689125.1 Daejeonella sp. | reverse complement strand
TGAAAGAGTTTTTAGAACAAACGGTGGACGTGCTGAAAAGAGAGGGCAGACTTGTAGTGATGTCTTATCATTCACTTGAGGATAGGTTGGTCAAGAATTTTATTGCCAAAGGTAAGTTTCATGGTGAAGTGGAGAAAGATTTTTTCGGAAACCAGATTAAGCCACTTGAGAGCATCATTCGCAAAGCAATCGTCGCTTCTGATGAGGAAATCAAACTGAATAACCGGGCAAGAAGTGCCAAATTAAGAATAGCAGCAAAAAATTAAGCTTTTAAGGGCTTGAACAATGAATAACCAATTTAAACAGGACAAGGCGGAAGAGGAATTGGATCAGGAAGCTGAACATTTCGCTGAGCAATCAGAAAAGGCAGAGCTTCCAAAGAATTTCTTTACCATGATGTTTACTGAGGGAGTAATCTCAAAGGATTCGGCAACACACATGCTTCCCTTTGTGATATTCATTGCTTTTTTGGCAATGATCTATATAGGTAACCGGCATTTTGCCGAGAATAATATCCGGGATATCGACAAGCTGAGTAAAGAAGTAAAAGAACTGAGCTGGGATTTTAAAACATTAAAAGCTGATCTGATGCTGAAAAGCACACAGACAGAAGTAGCAAAAGAGGTGGATACATTGGGGCTGATTGAACCGAATGAACCACCGAAGAAGATTGTGATTGGAGTAGGGGAGTTTGAGTAGATAATTGAGAGTAGATAATTGACAATGGATGAGGCCCCTCCTGCGTCGGGATGACAATTATTTGGAAAATGATTAGTGAAAAAAGCTAGCAATTTATAACAGATAACCGACAACAGATAACCGACAACAATAATGATTAAACAATGAAGTAGATTTTCCTAACCAACTAACCAACTAACCACTAACCAACTAACCAACTAACCAGCCAACAACAACTAAATGAACATAAGAACCGACATATTGCTCCGCGTCTACATCGCCTTTGGGATGATTGTATTGCTGGCCTTTGCGGTGCTATATAAGCTGGTTGATGTTCAGATTGTGGAGGGCAAGAAATGGAGAGCCATGGCAGATAGTCTTTCTACACGTTTTGCTAATGTGGAGGCGGCACGGGGAAATATCTATTCAGTTGATGGCAGTTTGCTGGCTACTTCGGTTCCTGAGTATGAGGTCCGCATGGATATGCTGGCAGGAGGCATCGAAAAGGATGATGTGTTTTACGAAAAGGTGGATTCTTTGGCCGCTAAACTTTCTTCATTTTTTGGAGATAAATCAAATAAGCAGTATTCCAGGATGCTTCGTGAGGCCCGCGCTGACCGTGCACGCTACTTGCTTCTTAAAAGAAATGTGACTCATGCTGAATTAAAGGAGATTCGGAAGTTTCCGATTTTCAATATGGGTCGATATAAGGGAGGTTTGATTTCAGTTCATCAGAATAAGCGCATTCTGCCATTTCAGACTTTGGCAGCCAGAACTATTGGATATAAAAACAAAAACGTTCAACCGGTTGGCCTCGAAGGCGCCTACAGTACTTATATAGACGGTGAAAGTGGTAAGCGTTTGATGCAGCGTATTGCAGGTGGCGTTTGGATGCCTGTTAATCAGGATATTGAAATTGCGCCAAAAGAAGGTGCTGATATCATTTCAACTATCGATATCAATATGCAGGATGTGGCTCAACGTGCATTGAAAAAGCAATTAATCACCAGTGATGCAGATCATGGTTGCGTCATTCTGATGGAAGTGGCCACAGGAGAGATTAGAGCCGTTGCCAACTTCAGTAAAGTAAGAGAAGGAGAATATAAAGAGCAGTTCAATTATGCAATTGCCGCCAGTCAGGATCCAGGTTCCACCTTTAAGCTGGCTTCGTACATGGCTTTGATAGAAGATAAAAAGGTGGATACTAGTACTTTGGTGGCTACTGGAGATGGAACATTCCGTATTCCTGGGCATACCATCCGCGACTCACATGGTGGTATCGGAACTGTTTCTGTAAAAAGGGCTTTTGAAGAATCCTCAAACGTTGCGATCGCAAAATTGATCAGTGCCGCTTATCAGAACGATCAAGAAAAATTCCCAGCTCATTTATACGAATGGGGGCTGAATAAGAAATTGGTTCTTCAGATTCCGGGTGAAGGTCAGCCGGTAATCAAAAATCCAAAAAACAGAAGCTGGAACAAGAATCAAACCCTACCTCAGATGGCCTACGGCTATGAGATGCAGATCACTCCCTTGCAGATGCTTGCTTTTTATAATGCGGTGGCGAATGACGGGAGATATATCGCTCCAATTTTTGTTCGCGAGATTAGGCGTCTTGGAAATACCGTTGAGCAATTCAAAGCCAGGGTGATAAACGAAAAGATTGTTTCAGATGAGACTATTAAAAAGGCACAGGAGCTTCTTGAAGCGGTAGTTGAAAATGGAACTGGAAAAGGGCTTGCCTCTCCACTTTATAAAATTGCCGGAAAAACAGGTACGGCTCAGGTGGCCGATGCCAATAAAGGTTACCGAGTAGATAAGAAGTATCAGGCTTCATTCTGTGGATACTTTCCAGCTGATAATCCCAAATATTCTTTGATAGTAGTGGTAAACAACCCGCGCAAAGGCACTTATTATGCAGCATCAGTAGCAGGCCCGGTTTTTCGGGAAATTGCCGATAGAGTTTTTGCAAGTGATGTAAACATGTTTGACCCTCTGCAAGAACAAAAATTTACTGGAAGTTTGAAGCTGCCTCAAGCTAAGGCAGGGGAACGCAAAGCAACGCAGGCCGTTTATAAAGCTTTCGGCATTAAGGCTTTATTTGCCTCAAATTCAGATTATATAAGCCTAGATACCAATAAGGGGGTAGTTTATCAGGAAGTTAAGATTAAGGAGGGTTTTGTACCTGATGTCAGCGGAATGGGATTGAAGGATGCCTTGTATGTTGCCGGTAATTCAGGGTTGAAAGTACTGGTTCGCGGAAGCGGAAAGGTGGTTAGACAATCGCTTGCTGTTGGAACTATTGTTCAAAAGGGTCTTCCAATAGTTATAGAACTCGAATAATGAAGAAGCTCAAGGATGTTTTATACGGCGTATCACTGAAACAGGTCTCGGGTTCGACCAATGGGAAGATTTCGGGGATATGCTTTGACTCACGAAAAGTAGCTCCCGGGGTTTTATTTGTGGCAGTCAGGGGCACAGAATCTGATGGACATGCCTTTGTAGACCTTGCAATTGATCAAGGTGCTAAAGCTGTCCTCTGCGAAGAATTTCCTGCTGAATTCCGTGAAAAAGTCAGTTATTTTCTTGTTGATAATTCTGCCAAGGCACTTGGAATTACTGCTTCTAATTTTTTTGATAATCCATCTTCAAAGCTTAAACTAATTGGAGTTACAGGCACAAACGGTAAAACGACCATTGCTACCTTACTTTTCCAATTATTTCAGGACCTGGGATATAAAACTGGGTTGCTTTCCACCGTACAAAATCAGATCAATGAACTTATCGTTCCGGCAAC
>JBDNGV010000487.1:0-2953 GCA_041689125.1 Daejeonella sp. | reverse complement strand
ATTTTACTGAACCATTCACAATAAATCGATCTCTCGAGTCTTCGTTTAAGTTATATTGGTTGCTCCAATAAGGATTCACCTGACTTCCGGCACCATCAAACCACAGCATATTGCCTGCATTATTTTTGGCACTCTCGAACGCAGTGATATCCATCGAGCGAGGCAACATATAAAGTGTATAAGCACTACTTCCGTCCCTGCCGCCGATTGGCCTGTTATTTGCCTTTGTATTACTATACTGAATTTTAGTATCCGTTACCCAACGATCATTCGTACCAAATTTACTCACTGCCCTTGCAGTAAGATTATTACGCAAAAGCTTAGTCCCGGGTACAATACCTTCATCTTCTAAACGGTTATATGAAGTATAAACAGACGAGCCTTTGTACATTTGCTGAAAGGAAATGCTATTGTTGATATTGGTACCTTGCTGCATATAATTATCAACGTTGTTGTATGTAGATAAACCAACTTGCTGACCATTCCAATTGGTTACCATCTGACCATCAGCTTTTGGTCCCCAGCTCTCTGTTGAAGCGGCCTTGTAAACACCCGTGTTACCCTGACCAAATGAGTTTTGACGCTCTGGATTGGTGAAAATACTTGACATACCAAAAGAGCTCGATGCGTTGATACCTAATCCGTCTTGTGCACGCCCTGATTTGGTAGTGATCAATATTACCCCGTTACCAGCTCTGGATCCATATAATGCCGCAGCGGAAGGTCCCTTTAATACAGAAAGCGTTTCAATATCATCGGGATTAATATCAGCAATCCCGTTACCCCTATCTAACGATCTATTCCAATAGCCATTATCCGGCGCACCAGTAAAGTTATCAATTGGCACACCGTCTACCACAATTAACGGCTGGTTGCTTCCTGTAAGTGAATTACTTCCCCGAAGTAATATTTTAGACGATCCAGCTGGCCCATCACTAGACCTGACTACTTGTAAACCAGCAATTTTTCCTGTTAGAGTATTAGCTAAATTAGGTTCTTTAGCAGAAACTAAAGTCTCGCCCTTGACCTCCTGCACCCCATACCCCAATGATTTTTTCTCTCGCCTAATACCTAGTGCGGTTATAACGACTTCACCCAGCTCACTTTCTGCTGAGCTAAGTGTGACGTTAATCGTTTGCTGGTCTCCCACTAAAATCTCCTGCCTCAGAGACCCGACCATAGTAAATACGAGTATATCCGTTGCATTGGCCGAAATGGAAAATTTTCCATCAGAACCCGTCTGCGTTACTTTGGCTGTGCCTTTTACAGCAACGTTGACTCCGGAAACCGGTGCCGAATTTTCCCTTACCGTTCCGGTAATAGGTTTTTGTGCAGATGCTGTAATGCTCAACAATGTTAGCAGTAGAACACTTAAACACCTTAAGTAGTTTTTTTTCATGTTTTTTTTTGTTAATGGTTATTTTACTTGGCATGCTTTAACTCACCAATTTTTGGCTCGAGCTAAATTTTTTGATTTGATTTTATTCAAATTGGCTATTTTCTACTACCAAACTGCCAGCAGCTAATAATAATGCATTATCTGCCAATGTTGATAATGCTATTGTAGTTTCATCTGCAATGCGGGGTATACAAAATTCATTAATCGCTTGCTGTACTGCGGGAAGTAACATCTTACCCGCTCTTGCTCCTCTTCCACTAAGTACTATAAGCTCTGGATTTAAAATGTGAATTAATGTGGACAAACCTTTACCTAATTGGAAGCACGCGTCAAACAATATCGATATTGCTAAAGGGTCTTGTTGAACAACTGCATCTATAAAATGATCTCCGTAGTGCTTTGATTTATCTTTAAAAAGTATTTTCATCTTCGATTCTGTTCCCTCTGCCAATGCTGTCTTTACTTTTTCGACCATCACTAATAGGGAAGTATCTACCTCCAGACAACCTCTTTTACCACACTTACATAGATTATTGGTTTTTGAAAGTGGGATATGGCTAAATTCTCCAGCATAGCCGGAACTACCCCGATACAAAGTTCCTCTGATGATAATACCCAAACCTGTTCCCCATCCGACATTCACCACTATGGCATTCAGCATCCCTTCTGCTTTTCCGAAATAAAGCTCGGCTAAGGTGATTAAACTTGAATCGTTATCGATAAAAACTGGCAAGGCTAATTCTTTCATTAGAAAATCAACTAAATGAGTACCATCGGGTGTAGGTAAATAGGTATTATTTATACCTTTTTCGGCATTTATAAGTCCAGGCATGCCCACTCCAATACCAATTAAAGATTTTCTATCTAAACCAGATTTTTGAATACAGCTATTGATAAAAGTGATGAGTTTATCAACTGCCTGTTTATCTTCATTTAAATTTAAATCAAACAGCTGAAGATGCATTACAATCTCATTGGCCAAATTGAAAATCACCAGTCGAGTGATAAGCTGATCCATAGCCACAGCAACAATATATTTTTGTTTAGCTGGATTAATTAAAAACATTAACGGTCTACGTCCACCTGTTGAAGGTGCTAAACCCATTTTTTTAATGTATTTATCAGCAATTAGCGAATTTACTGTAGTAGTAACTAAAGGCAAGCTTCGTTGAGTAAGCCTTCCCAAATCGGTTAAAGAAAGTATCTTTTTGTGATACAGATATTTAATTATATCCGCTCTTAGCTGCTGACCGTTTTCAATTTTCACAGACATTTAGTTTCTTTATTAGACAAACTTAATAAAATAAAATAAAAGTACGTAAATCTTTTTAATATTTTTATAAAGCTATTTTAAATGCCGTTATTAGATACAATGGGCAATGTAAATTTTACTTTTTATCGCTTTTGTAGAATAAACAAGAAGTTTTGTTTGCTAATACCCTTCTAAAAGGAATAGCAATACCTTTGATATCTTCTTAACATTAAAAAATTCCATTTTTAATTCGAATCCAATGTTTGTACTAAACTTTAAGGTCGCAAATACCTATTGACATT
>JBDNGV010000486.1:0-4225 GCA_041689125.1 Daejeonella sp. | reverse complement strand
TCATAGATTAGTGTCGTTTTACCAACGATGGACATAATTAATTCTTTGCCGTCTTTTACATCCTTATACATTTCATATTCGGATGTTAATGGTGGACTTTTAATTTCCACGGATTTTCTTTTGTTCCCACTGTTGCCATTGTTAAAGAGGTTTGAATATTGCTATTTTTATGTTCGGTACATATCCTTGAAAATAGAATTAAGGACAACAGCCTCTTATCGTTTCGGTCTCTCTATAGGCTATTCTTGTGTTTTTTGATAAAGAATTTTAAATTCTCGTATCATTCGTGGACGGAGAATAAAAAAATAAAGTATTCCTGCTAGGGTATTAAATCCAATAAAAGTGATTGTCCACATTATTTTTTCATTGGTTTTAATTCTATCAGAACCATAAATCTCGGAAAGTGCATTTACTATATATACTAAAGTCAATATGAAAGTTAAAATCAGAAAAAAATCTGCTCCAGGCAGATGCCTGATTTTTAAAACTAATCCGATTAACATAGTTAATTGGCTGATTACAAATGCAACGATGAAAAAGTTTATTTTAGTCATATGGTTAGTTTTTAGGTCTTTTGAATGATTAACTATAATTTTACTCATATAACGATAAAAAAAGCTATTGCAAGCCCATCCCCAAATCTATCGGACTTTGGGCTTTATAATCACATCCTTTATTAAATATCCTTATTCTGAGTGAAATATCCTAGCCCAAAAAGAAAATATAAATCTCAGGTTTGTCCAAAATATAGATTAATGGATGGTATTGAAAATTAATCAATTATTCTTTTGTCTGATTCAAGAAAACAATCATAATCAGTTGTAAAGGTTCATCTATAAATACTAGTTTTTATAGCAGGAGTTTTAACAATGTGTTATTGCGATCCGCCTTAGGCGGAGAGCAATCCCCAATTATTAAGGAGATTGCCTGACCTCCGGGAGGCGGGCTTCGTCGTGCCTGCCCCTCAGGTCAGGCGGGCCTCCTACCATTGACATTTTTATAATTTGCTATTTATATATTGATATTTTCAAAATAAGGCTTCTCTCGCAAAGACGCGAAGATTTAAAGGTTTACAGAATATTTATGATTATTTATTTTAGCTCGTATAATTGGGTCTCTGCGTCTTTTCGAGAACCTTTTTTAAAGATTTACATTGTCAATATATTGATTTTTATGAAATAAATTACCCCTAGCAAAGACAAATTTCCAATCAATACTCTATTAGATTTCTAAAATTTCCATTTCCAGACTAACGAAGACAATACCACATCATTTTCTTAAATTTATACATGCTTCAGTTGCTCACATCTTTCCAAATCCGCGAAGCGGACGCCTATACCATTAAAAACAAACCTATCAGTACTTTGGATCTTATGGAAGCAGCTTCTATGGCATTTGTTACTGCTTTTAGGGATGAAGTTCCTGAACTGGATACCCAAATTAGTATTTATTGCGGCACAGGGAATAACGGTGGGGATGGATTGGCCATTGCGCGACTGTTAAAGAAGCAGGCCTATGATCGTATTTCTGTAAAAATTGCGAGATTCAGTCCGAAAGAAAGTGCCGTATTTAAAATAAATCTTGATCGTCTTAAATTGACAGGGATACCTATTATTGAACTATCCGCAGCAAATAGTCTCCCCAAAGAAAATGCCAAGGTTATAATTGATGCATTAATCGGCTCCGGATTAAATAAAGCATTGGAAGGTGATCTTCAAACACTTATCATACAGCTTAACAAATTAAAGAAAAAAGTTATTGCAGTTGACGTGCCTAGCGGTTTCCCTTCAGAAGGAATTATTGAACCTAAAGCCACTGTACTGAAAGCAAAATTGACCATCAGTTTCCAGCGTGCAAAGATTAATTTCTTTTTTCCAGAATCAGCAAATGCTACAGAACGGTTTATTGTAGTTGATATCGGCTTGGATGAAGCCTTTATTCAATCCCAAGCCGGTCCATGGAAGCTCATTGAAGAAAAAGACCTCGAGGGTTTGATTAGAACCCGAAAAGCATTCAGTCATAAAGGCATATATGGTCATGCCCTCATTATTGCAGGCAATACCAGAACGATGGGAGCGGCACTGCTTTGCGCTGATGCCTGCCTACATTCCGGAGCAGGTTTAACCACCGCCTGCATACCTGAAAAGAGTATGTCGGCATTAAATGCCTACGCACCTGAAGTGATGACTCTATCCAGGTTAGAATTAGAATCTGAAGTGCATTCCAAAAAGTTTAATGCCATAGCCATCGGTCCCGGATTGGGAACGAATATGAGCGCGGTAAAACTCGTAAAACAGTCATTGGAGTTTAAAATCCCCATGCTTATTGATGCCGATGCTTTGAATATTCTTGCGGCCAACCCTGCACTTCTTCATAAATTACCCGAACAGGCTATTCTTTGCCCGCATATGAAAGAGTTTGACCGTCTCTTCGGCATCTCGGCCACTTGGTGGGAGCGGGTGGCATTGGCTCAGAGAAAGGCTAAGGAATTAAACTTGATTATCCTTTTGAAAAATCAGTACACCTTCATTGCTTTGCCAGAAGGCGATATATTGATCAATCCCACAGGTAACCCTGCAATGGCGGTTGGTGGAATGGGAGATGTATTAAGCGGCATGATTACGGCATTTTTAGCCCAGTCCTACACTCCAAAAGAGGCTGTGATTCTGGGCTGCTATATCCACGGTAAAGCAGGAGACATTTTAAATCAGGAGATGGGTATGTATAGTATTCCTCCCGGGGAGTTGACTATGATACTACCGGAAATAATTCAGAGTTTCACTGACCCTTCCTGAGTTAAACCGGAGCAAAGCTTTTTTAATTACAGTGATTTTTCTATTAGCCGCTTTGCGCTGTCAACTGAATATGATTGTATTCCAGTCTGGATTGGTTTTTACAATTAAAATTTCTTTCTTTTCTCTTCTCCAGCCTTTAATTTCTTTTTCTTTGGCAATAGCTTCGTGGATATTAGAGAAGTGTTCGAACCAAATAAGATTATAACAGAAATACCTCCCCGCAAAAGATTCCCACCTCCCTCGATTTTCATAATGTTCAAATAGCCTTCGTTCAATATTATTTGTAACACCGATATAAAGCACCGTTTTATCCGGGTTTGTAGTGATGTAAACATAGAAATTGTAATTCCACATAGAATAAATATATCAGGATTCATCTGTAAGAATAAATGATTCTATTTAACGGCAATACTATTTAGGGAATGGGATTCACAACCTGTCATCCTAAACGTAGTGAAGGAACTTCGCTAGCACGAGAAAAAAATTTGAGCATGGCTTAGGAAGTTCCCTCTCCGCCCAAGGCGGATTCGGGATGACAGACTTATGGTTAGAATTCGAAAAGATGTTTTTCTGCATGGTATGAGGAGCGTACAAGCGGGCCACTTTCAATGTATTTGAAGCCCATCTCAAGTCCGCGAACCTTGTACTTTCCGAATTGTTCAGGACTGATCCAATCCACAACCGGATGATGACTTCGGCTTGGTTGAAGATACTGACCCAAGGTCAAAATATGAACCCCAGCTTCCAGAAGATCTGCCATGGCTTCGTAAACATCCTCTTCAGTTTCGCCTAAACCAAGCATAATGCCTGATTTAGTCCGTAAACCTGCTTCATAGATGCGACGAAGGCACTCCAAACTGCGATCGTATTTAGCCTGAATTCTTACCTCTTTTGTTAAGCGACGGACAGTTTCAAGGTTATGAGAAACAACCTCAGGTCTTGTAACAAGTACTCTATCCAGATTTTCCCAGATACCTCTGAAATCGGGAATTAGGGTTTCGAGAGTAGTTTCAGGACTTTCTTTACGGATTGCATTAATGGTTTCTGCCCAGATTGTAGAACCTCCGTCCTTCAGGTCATCACGATCTACCGAAGTGATCACACAATGCTTAACCTGCATCAAACGGACTGAATTGGCCACACGATTAGGTTCATCAGTATCTACTGCAAGAGGCCTACCTGTTGCTACAGCACAAAAAGAACAAGATCGGGTACAGATATTACCAAGGATCATAAAAGTCGCCGTTCCGGCACCCCAGCATTCGCCCATATTCGGGCAATTGCCGCTTTCGCAAATGGTATGAAGTTTATGAGTATCTACTAAAGCCCTTACATGAGCATACTCCTTTCCAACGGGAAGTTTGACACGCAGCCAGTCGGGCTTACGTTGCATTTGATTAACTGGAATAACCGGTAATTCGATCATGATG
>JBDNGV010000485.1:0-2257 GCA_041689125.1 Daejeonella sp. | reverse complement strand
TTTTTTTTAGTTAAATATTTTTGTTGGGCTTTGAAACTGTTTATTTAATAGCGGGATTTGATATCTTAACATCACTTCATGAAAACCTCTTACAATGTTATTAAATTGAGTAGTATTATAATCATAGGCATATCCCAGATGAACATCCGGGAGGATTTTTAGATTGATCATGCCGACCAAAGCGCTCTTTTGGCGGTATGAAACACCAATAGATACTTGATCTGTTACCGATAAGTTAGCATTCACATCCATTGAAACTGCTCGCCCCTGTACCGCGCGCACTAGCACGGAAGGTTTAAACAGCAGGTTATCACTTAGCGTAAAAATATACCCCGTATTTAAGTAGGCCTGTATATTTTGGGTAACCGAATTTGCATTACCCGTTTCGGTACTGATCGGGTTATTCCGAATAAAATTGGAGGACGCAAGGCCGATATAAAACCGGGGGGCACTGTAGAAGAAACCTCCCCCAAAATTTAATTTACTCTGACTGATGTCCTGACTAAACATCGGATCATTTGGATCGATCACATCGACCTTGGTATAATCAATTCTATAATCAAATACTCCCGCTTGTAAACCCAACGATAGGCTAGAACTTTCGCCGGTTGGAATCTTATAGGAATAGCTTAACTGCGCCCCCAAAGCTTTGGAGATCTCCTGCCGCTCCTCTACGAACTGAAAGCCCAAACCAGCCCGCTTATTGGGAATCGGCATATCTACTCCGAAATAGGCGGTTTGTGGCGAACTCTGAATACCCGTCCATTGCTTACGAAACATGCTGGTAATTTGTAATGCATCTCTGAAACCCGCATATGCAGGATTGATTTGAAACATGTTAAATATATACCCTGAGTTAAGCGGCAATTGCTGGGAAAAAAGATTGTTTGAACAGGTTAAAAACAAGATCATCCCTAATGCTGTGCTACACTTCATTGTATACCTATTTATCTGTTTATAATAAGAAAACCCCTAAAGGATTTGCCATCACTAATGTTGATGATGTAGTAATAGGCCCCATTGGGTAGCGTCCTATTGACAAATTCATTCTGGTTTCCCACCGCCTCAAAGGTGTTCTTATAATCAGGATCCTTAAAAACACTTCTTTGCTCCTTATTATAAATTTCTATCCTTACTTTATCCGACGGGTTCAGGTTTTCAATGACAAACCGGTCGTTAAGGCCATCATTATTGGGTGAAATACCTGCCGGAACTCTTAAACGGGCAAGGTCAAAGCCTTTTTGTACCGATTTTGTAAAATATTCATTCGAAGACAGATCGCTGATGTTTACACGTGAAGAAACAAAGGCATTGCTGATGGGGTTCGCCGAGGTGATGACACCCGGTGTGAGGCCGCTAGCAGGCACATTATCATATTGATTTTTTTGCGAGAGAAACCGCCGTACAAAACTCTGAGAGCGGCTAGTGGTAAACTGAGAGCTTTCTTCAATGCTATTATGCTGCATATTAAAATTAAGAACAGCCTTCGGATCGGCATTGCTAATGGAGAGATGCCAAGTCTTATTTACGGAATAGAAATTCTCGAGCATTCCAAAAACAGCCTTTTCATAGACATTTTCGAAAACTCTAACTTTTAAGTTCTGCGGGATGCCTACATAAGTTAGTGAAGCCGGGGTATAGCTGCTCAGTGTGGTACCCACCGGAAAAACAATATCCCCCTGTTGCTGTCCTGAAATACTTCGTGTTAGTCCACCTCCGCTTGTACCCGTGCCCGTAACCACATATTTGTTTTGGTCATATCCCGTAATACTTCCCTTAACCCCTAGTATAGCATTCCGGTTATTCAATACCAGATGCCCGGTTTCGAAGTTCAGATTGTTACGGATGGCTAAATCTGAACCCTCCAGAATGATATCCTTTGAGTTGGCAATACTCATATTGGGAAATCCTGAACCCGGTTGAGAGCTATTTTGATTGTCAATGTATTGTGCAGCCGATACAGCTGGAGCAAACTTAAAGGTTCCTCCAGTACCATCAACACCACTTATGCTCTCATCGGGCAGGGTGCTTCCCGCTTTATTAATCCAGCGCTGTCCCGCAAAAATAACAGTTGCGTTCTTTTCGGAGCCAAATGATCCGGAATTGGTGAGATTAGAGAAGATAGAAACAGCATACCGGGGATGAACACGGACGGATTTGCCCGAGTAAATAGAAACACCTTTCGTATTCTGGCTACTGGCAAGGAATGGGAGTAAGAACAGGAGGAGTAGAAAAGCATACCGTAAGCTGGTGGTGG
>JBDNGV010000484.1:0-2847 GCA_041689125.1 Daejeonella sp. | reverse complement strand
TTAAAAATTAAATACCTGAATATCAAGTATTTACAAATTTTACAAAAAAATAACAATAAATATATTTTGCCGTAACAAATATGTTGCCCAAATTTGACTATAAAGTAACCAACATTAATCAATCCTCATTTAAACAATTCTAAACTAATTAAGTATGAAAAAACTTCTACAAAGTTTGTTTCTGCTGCTATTTATAGCTTTTCAAGCTATGGCTCAGGAACGTACTGTGACAGGAACAATAACCGATAAAACGGATGGATTACCCTTACCGGGAGTTAGTATCAAAGTTAAAGGCACTAATATCGGCACCTCAACCGGTGGTGATGGTAGATTTAGCGTGCGTATTCCGCAGGGAAGCACCACACTTATTTTAACTTATATTGGTTATACAACTCAAGAAGCTTCTGTCGGCTCGAGTGGTGTTATCAATGTTCAATTATCAACTGATGCCAAACAATTATCTGAAGTAATTGTTACCGGTGTTGCTGGTGCTACTATCAAAGAAAAATTAACTGTATCTGTTACTAAAGTAAGCGAAGAAAGACTCAATGCAGTAACTGGAACATCGCTTGCCGGTGCTCTGTCAGGTAAAGTAGCAGGTATTAAAACAAGTGGTTCAAGTGGTGCACCGGGTGGTACTATTGATATCCAATTAAGAGCAGATAACAACCTGAACAATGTAGGCTCAGGACCCCTTATTCTGGTTGACGGAGTGATCTATACTGGTTCTCTGGCGGATATTAACGCCGATGACGTTTCATCAATGGAAGTAGTGAAAGGTGCAGCCGCATCAGCACTTTATGGTTCAAGAGCCGGTAATGGTGTAATTGCAGTAACTACCAAGAGAGGTAATAGCATCGCATTAAATACTGTAAGAATAAATGTACGTAATGAAGTAGGTGTGCAGGAAATTGCAAGAACTCTGGATCTATCTACTCACCACCCATTTTCACTTGCTGCTGATTATCAGCAGTTTGCAGGCTCATTTACTAAATATCAGGGTGTTACTTACCCGGCAGGATATCGTGATGCTGGATATAGTCCTTTAATTTCCGGTAATAGGGTGCCAAAAGCAGACCACTATATGGACAATCCTTATGGTATAACACGCAATCAACAAGATGATTTCTTTAATCAAGGAATCAATTTTGCAAATTTCGTATCCATGACTTCAAGGACAGAGAAAACTGGTGTCTATGCATCTTTTGAGAATAACTCTCAGCAAGGTGTTATCGAGATGACTGATGGTTATAAGAGGCAAAATTTCCGTTTCAATATAGATCAGCAAATCGCACCATGGTTAAAGTTTAGTACCTCCAACTTATTGGTTAATACTAAGACCGAATATCCTGGAGCAAGCGGTAATATTTTCTTTAACGTTGCTTTGGCTGAACCGGATGTTAACTTAAATCAAGTAAATCCCGACGGACAGCCATACTATTTACGTATGAATCACTGGAGCGGTGAAACGGTTAATCCTTTATATCCCTTATACAAAAATGAGAGAAATAATAAAAGATTCAACTGGATTGGTAATTTCGCCTTGAATGCCAGAGTAACTTCTTGGGCTAACTTTGATGTGAGTCATTCAATTGAAAAAAGTAATTATCGCTTCCGTAACTACAATCCGAAAGATACCTGGACTCCAACAGGCGGTACAGCTGCAACAAATGGTATGTCATATACTAATGGAAGCTTGCAGGATTACTCAGAAGATGGAAATAGCCAAAACACTCAGGCCACTTTAAATATGGTTAAGGATTTTGGAGACCTAACAGTAAGAGGAAAATTATCATACCTGTATGAAAATCGTAGATACGAAAACTATCAGGTTCTATCCTCACAACTTGGTGTTGCCGGTATCCCTACCTATGATAACTTTGCGGTAATTAATGACGCGGGATCACTTAACGAAACAGAAAGAGCACAAAACTATTTTGCGATCTTAGGCTTAGATTATAAGGATAAGCTTTTGTTTGATGGTATGTACCGTTATGATGGTTCATCATTATTTGGATCAGCTGAAAGATGGAATCCTTATTTCAGACTATCTGGAGCTTATCGTATTTCTGAAGATGTTAAGATCCCTGGAATCGATGAATTAAAGATTAGAGCTGCATATGGAACGGCTGGTATTCGTCCGGGTTTTTCATGGCAGTATGAAACATTTACTCTGAATAATGGTTCAGCATCAGCTGTTCAAAGAGGAAATCAAAATTTAAAGCCATCCAAAACAGCAGAAACTGAAGTTGGTTTAAATGTAGATTTCTTAAAGAAATTCTCTTTTGAAGCAGTATATGCTCAATCTACCACAGATGATCAATTCCTAAACGTTCCGCTTTTAGGCTTCTTGAATAATGGTTTTACTAGCCAGTACCGTAATGCCGGATCTGTTGAAAGTAAAACATTAGAATTCAGCCTAGGTGCTAACTGGGTGAAGAAAAAAGATTTCTCATGGAGTTCAAACATTGTTTTCTCAAGAATCAGACAAAAGATTACTGATCTGCCTATATCTCCATATGTATTCGGAGACACTGATGGTGGTGGTCAGCAAATGTTCTATATCGCAGGAAATGAAACTTACGGCTCAATGTATGGACATACCTGGGTGAAAAGCCTTGACCAAATGAGCAAACAACTTCCAACTGGAAAGACTATTGCTGATTATGAGATTAACTCGGCTGGTTATGTGATTGGAAAAGGAAATCAAGGAAAAATTACTGAAAAGGCAATCAAACAATTAGACGATAAGGGTGCAATTTTGTTTGGAAAGATTGGAGATGGTAATGCAGATTTCAATATGGGATTTGCTAATACACTTAACTTCAAACGTGCAACTTTCTATTT
>JBDNGV010000483.1:0-7073 GCA_041689125.1 Daejeonella sp. | reverse complement strand
CACCGCCATTGGTTAATGATGTATGGTCTTTGAAACTTCCAAAGGACTGGAGGTAGAGAGGAGAAAAGCTAAAAGCTAAAAGCCCAAAGCTAAAAGTCTAAAGCTAATATTAGTTTGGCTATGAATATCTGATTATCATAGAACTAATAAATCACTGAAAACAGACAACAGATAACTTAACTCTAATAAATAACATTAGGCTTTACGTGAAAAGCCACTGATCATCTCATTTGAAGTAACTGTATACTGCCCAAACATTTCGAAAAAAAGCAATGTTCCGTTTGTTTGTAATAGTCCTGCTTGCGTTTCTCTGGATTCCATTCCGGTGGTGCAATCACGGATGACACTCACTTGGTATCCACGGTAATTCATTTGTAATGCACCATAATCTCTAGTAATCATACATGCATTTGTATTAAACCCTGCAAAGAACAAGAATAGAATACCTTTTTGCTTGCAATACCGATGCAGTTCCTCTCCATATCCAACAACTGCTTCAAAATTCATTGGAACAACTTTAGGATGAAAGGTCAGTGGTATTAAGGCATTTCGCTCTGTATCTTTTGAGGTAAATGGTCGCCTGTATGAATTGTAAGGGCCATTTAAATTACGGAATTCTTTTGGTGGCCAAATGTCCGGAGCAGATTTTAGCTCTGCCTCCGTCATTAATTTAACCCAGTTCGGATGCTTTTTTGCAACTTCCGGAGACGGGCAATGGATTACCTGCATTTCGTATTGTCTGCACTTTTTTAATAGTGGAAGATATTTTTCATTAATAATCTTTTCTGCTCTTTCTTCAGGTTCCTTCAGATAGTGCCGCTGCCATACATCAAGTAAAACCAGCGCACATTGTGATACTGGAATATTCCAGTCGAGATTGGCCTGCTTGGTATTAAGTTCCAGCCAATCTTCTCCTTCACCAACAGTCCAGTTGTGAAATCTCGGTTTAACATGGAGTGTTTCAGTACTGATTGAATGTTCAGAGTTGTCCAAATTTTCTTTGGAAATTGCCGGAATTGAAATTCCAATTCCCAAAGCGGTACCTAGTCCTCCCAGCGAGCTCCTTTTAATAAAATTGCGTCTTGAATTATCTTTAGCAGCCATAATTTTCAATGATTATTTGAATTTACTAAATTTTAGAGTATAAATCCAAGCGGGACTTAATTCGTGTCTGATGTATTGGCTTTCATTTTACGTTCCCATCGTAACAATTCGGCAGTAAATGCAAGATTTTCTTCAGCCCTGTTCAGGTAAGTCTTGCGGATTTCCTTATACACCTCAGGATTATAAGCGGCGAGTTCCAACCATCCATGAAGAATAGGGAAATAAGCAGCATGATCTCCGCCTTTGCCATCGACCGCGCGCCGTATCCCGCTTCTGTCGGGAAGAATTACATTTTTAAGCAGGGTATTAGAAAACCTAAGGAGGTCTTCTTTTGTGAATACTATTCTAGCCCGGTTCGCAGCTGCTACCATTGCAATGTCAAGCACTCCATGTGAACTATCTTCAACATTTGCTGAACCTTTGTATATCATAACATTGGAAGACAGCATATCCTCAGGTTTCCAGCCAATAGTGGTCATGGGTTCATACCAATAGGTCCACACATAAAGATCTGAATTCTGATTATACATTAACCGATTTTTTAGCAGTCTTGCCATCTTTTCAGAACGTTCCAGATACTCCTTTTTGCCCGTTAAGCGGTATAACGCAAGTTGTGAGCTGGTGTGCATACCTAAAAAATTGATAGGCTGTCCAACATTGTCAGCAGGGAAGGATTCTCCTCTTTCGCAGGTTAAATAATAGCCTTCGCCCTTATTGGGACCATTTCTCCATAATTGGGCACTGGCATCTTTATATGATTCTTCGGTAGCCTTGATAAAACGCATAGCTGCCGGACGGAGATCTGCCAGTTCAGCTTTGCTTTTTGCAAGCTCAGCAAGTCTGAGCAAAGGATTGTAAACAATGCCCAAATAACCGGAATAGGCTAAGGGTATTGATTTCAATGTAATACTTTGTGCTGCAGGAATAGAAGAACCAGCAATCTTAACCCTGATGAGATTGGATTTTACATCAGTAAATTCACCGCCACGGGTTGAATAGGGTGACATTGGATCGTTCACAAGCTTCTCAATGAAACGTTCATCATTCGGATCTGTGCTCAAATCTGAAAATGTCTCATTTCGCTTCCAAAAACTATTAGTTATTTTCAGACTAAAACGACCAAGTTTTGAACCCGGGATCAGTTCAACTAGGGTCAGGTTGTTGTTTGCATAGGTGGTTGAGCGGACATTAACTGCAACCTTACCCGATGCGTCAAGCAGATCTTCTTTTGCTACAACATATTTTAAACCCATGCTCCATGCAGGCCGACTTTTTCCGGAACCATCGCTTATACCCCGAATATCGTCACGATGGGTCAGCATACGATCACCCCGGCGTACAACTTCCTTTAGATATTTAGGATCATCGGTAGCCTCATACATATCCACAAGTGTTTCAAGGGTAGCCGCTTCGCCCCATGCTAGAGAACTGCCATCAGGTCTGGCATCCCATGGATCTGCTTTTGGAAGCTTAGAGATCAAGAAATCTGCTCGGGATCTGCTTATTTCCAATGAATCAGATATCAAGCCAGAATTCATTTTAATGCCTGAGCTTATCTGATTTTCAGGAGTAATAAACGGAATAACTAATGTAAGATAACTAATGAATAGGCTTTTCATTTGGGACTTTGGTTTTATGAAGGATTTAATAAACCTTATTTTTATATCTGATTTACGGGTACGTTAACGAATATATAAAGAAAATGAAATGTTTACAATATATTGATTTGAAAAGTCAGGTATAAAAGTTATAATTGTGTAATAGATACACTTTTAAATATTTTTGATTTTGCTATGAAAAAGCGAGTTACTGAACTTACGGGAGTAAAAGAAATTGCAAGAAGAGCGAATGTTTCAATAGCCACCGTCGACAGAGTACTTCATAACAGAAAGGGTGTTTCTAAACATACTAAGGAAAACATCCTCAGTATAATTAAAGAACTAAATTATGAGCCAAACCTACTTGCGCAAAGACTAGCTTCCCGAAAAATTCTCCGTTTAGCTACACTGATACCTGAAATTTCAAAGGAAACTAGTTTTTGGGATGCACCATTAAAAGGCATTGAGCAGGCAGATAAAGAAATTAAACAGTTCGGAATTATCATTGATAAATATTTTTACGATCAGAATAAGATTGAATCTTTTGTAGAGCAAACGAAGACTATACTTGATAGTAAACCGGATGGTATTTTACTTGCGCCTTCTTTTATAGAAGAGTCTGTTCGCTTTACAGATAATTGCAGGAAGTTAAATATTCCTTATGTGCTAATCGACTCGGACCTGCCCAATGAAGGTAGTTTGAGTTATATCGGTCCAAATCTGTACCATAGCGGATATCTTGCTGCCCATTTGGTAAGCTATTTGATTAAAAATGAAGAAAAAATACTGGTTATAAATATATCTAGAGAGATCGACAATCAACACCACCTGCTTAAAAAGGAAGAAGGCTTTAGGGCATATTTCGATAATCATAAAAAGAATGATGCGATCTTAAAAATTGATATTAGAGATACTGATCTTAAATCAATTGAAAAGCATTTGAGCAAAATTTTTTCTGAGCATAATGATATCAAGATTGTTTTTGTAACTAACTCCAGAGTTTCCAAAGTTGCTCATTTTATTGAAAGCAAAAAAAAGGACGTGATTCTGATTGGGTATGATTTTCTAAAAGAGAATATTGAATATATGGATAAGGGGATCATCGACTTTTTAGTTTGTCAGAAACCAAGACAGCAGGGGTATAGAGGGCTAATTTCCCTTTATCAGCATCTCGCTTTTTCTTCTCCGGTTGAGAAGATATATTTTATGCCCATTGATATTTTGACAATAGAGAACAGCGCATTCTACAGAAATTAGATTCCCAACATCAGAATAATACCATGAGAATTATCTTAAAATTCGTTTACGGTCTCCTTTTTTGTTTCAGTATTTTTTTATTAGAAATTAATATTTCGGCTTTTGCTGCAGAATACTATCCTCAAGTTGTTCAGGGGCAATTGAGATTAGCAACATTTGATGTGGACGCAACACCACTAGTAGGCAGTAGTTTAACATATGATCCAATGATCAATAGCTGGGATTTGGGTTTAAGGGCAAAAGGTATTGTGATCTTAGGGGCTGGTGAACCAATTGTAATGTGCTCGGTTGATTGGATTGGCATTGCTAATGATAGCCAAGATGAATTTAAACGTATTATGGCTGAAGCAGCAGGTACTGTTCCTTCCCGGGTTGTAGTTCATGCAATTCACCAGCATGATGCGCCAACATCTGATTTCGGTGCTGAAAATATGCTAAAAGCTGCCGGCTTGAGCACTCTGGCATTTGAAGGAAGCTATGCAAGGGATCTGATCCAGCGTTTAGGACAAGCTATTCGTAAATCAATTATTACTGCTGTTCCTTTAACCCATATTGGAACCGGACAAGCCGAGGTTTATAAAGTAGCTTCAAACCGCCGGATTCTAAGTGCTGATGGTAAAGTTAAATATACACGTACGTCTGCAACAAAGGATTCTGTTATTCGCGCAGCACCTGAAGGACTCATTGATCCGATGGTTTCTCTGATCAGCTTCTGGAATCAGGATAAACCATTGGCAGTTCTTAGTTATTATGCTTCTCATCCACAAAGTTATTACCGAACAGGTATATCCAATCCGGATTTTCCGGGTATAGCACGTTTTATGCGCCAGCTAGCTGTTCCTGATGCATTACATATTCACTTTAATGGGGCTGGAGGTAATCTTACGGTAGGAAAATACAATGATGGGGCCAAGGAAAATAGGCTAATTCTTGCAGAGCGACTGGCAGACGGGATGAAACGTGCATGGAATAATACTCAACGTGAGCCAATCAGTGCTGCTTCCGTTAATTGGAGCACCGAGGCGGTAGCTTTGAAACCCGCATATGGCATAGAAAACCTTGAAGCATCAATGAAAACCCAGACTCCAGTCTTTTTATCAAACAATCTCTCCAAACTGGTTTGGTTAAAGCGTTTGCAAGCAGGAAGAAAGCTAGATATCTCCTTATTAAGTATAGGAAAAGCACGTATACTCCATTTGCCAGGCGAGCCATTCGTAGAGTATCAGCTTGCCGCTAAATTAGAACGCCCTGATCTTTTCGTGGCTGTAGCTGGTTACGGTGATTATGGAGTTGGTTATATTGGTAATGCTATAGCTTATTCGCAGGGAGGCTATGAAACCGGTCAGGCCTCAGGTGTAACAGCCGAAGCTGAAGCAATTTTAATGAAGGCTATTCATCAACTCTTGTCAGAAAAATCTAAATAAGTTCTGGACTAATTAATTTAAAATTCTTAATTTAAATTAACTTCGGTTACGTACACGCTATTTTTGTATTAGGATATAATTTTAACCAAACAATTTGATTTGATTAAATGAAGGTTTTGAAATTAAATTCATACCAGAAAATCTGGGTAAACATAATCTTATGAAATTCAAGGATTTAAGCAGAAGGAAATTTATTACTGCCGTAACAACCACAACAGTAGCAACTGTGTTTTCCAAGGTGATTCCAGCATTCGGAAATACTCCACGAAGTAGCGGAAAATTGGCGATACATGGTGGAACTCCGGTAAGGGTGAAGATTTGGCCAAAATGGCCGGCTATGATAGCCGACGATAAATTAGTTGATTCGGTTGTTAAAACAACTAAAAGTGGGATATGGAGCCGTATTCAATCGCCAACAGGAACTGTAGCAACATTTGAGAAGGAATATGCCAGTTTGATGGGTACAAAACTTTGTATTGGCACAGGATCGGGAACTCAGGCATTGGCAACTTCAGTTGAAGCTATGGATTTTGGGCCGGGAGATGAAATCATTACGTCCCCATATAGTGATTTTGGTACTGTTTCTGCTATTTTAACAAGCCGTGCATTACCTGTTTTAGTTGATCTGGACAGAGATTCTTTTCAGTTTGATCCTGAGCAAATAGAAAAGAAGATAAATAAAAACACTAAAGCCATTATTCCTGTTCATATCATGGGTATGCCCTGTAATATGGAAGCTATTATGGCTATTGCCAGAAAACATAATTTGAAAGTAATCGAGGATGCTTGTCAGTCAAACTTTGCAAAATATCAGGGTAAGCAATTAGGAACGATAGGTGATTTGGGATGTTTCAGTTTTCAGGCCAGTAAACAGATATCCTGCGGTGAAGGGGGTGCGATTATCGGAAATGATGAAGTTTTGATGGACAGATGTTTTACCGTTCAGAATCATGGTACTAATCGTAAGGGCTCTAATGTGACTATTGGTCCAAAATACCGTATGAATGAATTTGAAGGAGCAGTCTTGATGGGTCAGATTGCGGGAGCCAGAGAGCGATTTGAAAAGCGAAATGTAAATGCTGCATATTTGGATGCTAAACTCAAGGGTTTCCCCGGACTTGTCCCACAAATGAAATATCCTGGAACCGAAAGCTCCGGGTATTATAAATATGCAATGAGCTATCGCAAAGAGCATTTTAATAATGTCGATCGCGGTAAATTTCTGAAGGCACTTTCGGCTGAGGGAATTAACCTGAGCCCATATATCGCCAGAGGTTTTCATGTGGAGCCATGGGTGGATGAAATCATCGGCCTAAGAGAATATAAAGCATTGTATTCGCCGGTACGTCTTAAACGCTATAAGGAAGAAATGAAAATGCCGATTTGTGATTTGGTTTGTTATGAAGAAATGGTGGTTCTTGAAGGTGTCGCATCATTACTTGGTACTACACAGGACATGGATGATGTGATTAATGCGATTATGAAAGTTTATGAGAACAGAGATAAACTTTAAGTAATTAGGTTTAACAAGCGATAAAATTCATTAATGAATTTATCATTGTTGTCCGGTAAAACCGGATATTAATAAATTTCATTAGCCCTTTGCTTTATAAGGGCTATTTTTAGTTCATTTTTAAAAGCAAGCCCTCGGGTTAATCAAAGAGTGAATGTTGATAGCGACGTTCATCTT
>JBDNGV010000482.1:0-3551 GCA_041689125.1 Daejeonella sp. | reverse complement strand
TTCAGAAAAATTCAGTTGGTGTTATTGAATATACTTTCTCAAAACAACAAAAAACGAAATCACTTAGTTCTGTTGATGCGGAACCTGTTTATAATACTATTGAAACCCCGGTAGGTGGTAAATATCAATTAAATCTTGCTGATGGAAGTAAAGTTTGGTTGAATTCCTCTTCTTCATTACGTTTCCCTATCTTTTTTTCTGAAAATAAACGTGAAGTTGAATTAAAGGGTGAAGCTTACTTTGAAGTGTCAAAAGATTTTAAACGAAAATTTTCTGTTCGTTCCGGAATTCAAAGTGTAGAGGTGCTGGGTACACAATTTAACATCAATGCATACTCTGATGAGAAATCAATTAAAACAACCTTATTTGAAGGTGAAATACGTGTAATAGATTTAAAAACAAATGATTCCAAACTGCTCAAGCCTGGTGAACAATCTGATGTTGATCAAAGTATTCATGTTAAGCGTATAGATACTCAGTCTGAAATAGCTTGGAAAGAGGGTTATTTCTATTTTAAAAAGGCCGAGATAGAAACGGTAATGCGACAGTTGGGAAGATGGTATGGCGTCACAACCAGATATGAAGGTAATTTACCGGAACACCACTTTTCGGGTGCGATTTCTAATAGTTTGACTCTTTTAGAAGTTTTAGAGATTCTGGAAAAAAGTAATATCCATTTTAGTTTAGAAGGGAAGGAGGTTGTTGTTATGCCTTAATATCCCTTAGATAGAAGGCTAAACAAAAAACCAGAAGCGTTGGCCCGCTCCTGGTAAAAGTTTGGACTTCAAATAATTTAATTGCTTCAATTTCTGATCACCAAACCAATCAAATTTATGAATTTATTTACTAAAAGTAAAGGCTATGTGGGTTTTAACTCAAGTTTAGACTCAAAGCCAGAGATTAAAAGTGGAATTCAATTCTTAACGTATGCTAGTTCAAATTGGGTTATTTTCAATCAAATACTCCGTGTTATGAAGCTGACATTCATACTTCTTGTCTTTTTCATGTTAAACGCAAGTGCCGAAGGATTTTCACAAAAGGTTACCTACAGCGGCGAAAATGTATCCCTCGAAACTGTATTCACAGTTATAAAAAAGCAAACCGGCTACGGCTTCTTTTTTCAGGAGGAGTTATTCGCTTTGGCGAAACCGGTTACAATTAATGCCTCAAATGAAGATCTTTCGAAGGTTTTGATAAATGTTTTTAAAAATCAGCCTCTTGATTTCAGTATTAAAAATAAAACAATACTGGTTTCAAAAAAGGCTATTACCTCAACTGAATTGATAGCAGTTCAGAACTTAACTATTATTCCCGGTGACGATAATTTACAGAAGGATGTAGTTGTAAAGGGTGTTGTTACTGATTCCAAAGGCGAGACCCTTCCCGGAGTAAGCATTAAGCTAAAAGGAGCTAATACAGGCGCAACTACAGATCTTGATGGAAAATTTTCGATCTCTATACCTGATGGGAATGGTATTCTTGTATTTTCTTTCATTGGCTTTACTACTCAGGAAGTTGCTGTAAATCAACGCACTTCTATAAATGTTAAGTTGGAAACTGCCAATACTGCCCTAAATGAGGTCGTTGTTACAGCATTAGGTATCAAAAGACAATCCAAAAGCTTAGGCTATGCAACCTCTACTGTTTCACCAGAAGAATTGACTGTTAACAGGACCACGAATTTCATGAATGCACTTCAAGGAAAAGTTGCTGGGGTTAACATCACTCCAATGGGATCTGGTCCTGCCGGAACGAGTAAAATCAGGATTAGGGGTCAATCTTCTTTTGGTGGTAATAATTCACCCTTGATTGTAGTAAATGGTGTTCCGATAGATAATACAAATTACGCTGCAAGGGGAGATGTATCCGCAAGAGGAAGTAATCGTTCTTCTGATGGTGGAGATGGTTTAGGTAGTATTAATCCGGATGATATTGAAAGTATGACGGTTTTGAAAGGTGCAGCAGCATCAGCACTGTATGGTTCAAGAGCTAAAGATGGAGTAATTATGATCACTACAAAAAGCAAAGGTGCTGATGGTGTTTCAGTTACTTATAATTCAAACTATACCACTGACGATCCTCTGGATTATACTGACTATCAAAGAGATTATGGTCAAGGAGAGAATGGAGTTAGACCAACAACACCTTTCCCTACTTCGGGTGTATGGAGTTTTGGAGAGAAATTTCAACCTGGGATGACCCAAACCTTGTTTAATAATATCACAGTGCCTTACCAGTATCAAGGTAATGTTATTGATAATTATTACAGAACTGGAAGTAACTTGTCTAATACAATCAGTTTAGCTTCAGGAGGAGAAAACGGAGGCTTAAATATTTCGGTTTCTAACTTCAAAAACAATACCATCCTGCCAAATTCAGGATATGATCGGAATACGGTCAACTTAGGATTTACCCAAAATTTAGCAAAAAAATTAACGGTATCAGGAAATATAAATTACTCTAATGAGTACCGCAAAAATCCACCTAACATTGCTGAACAGGATTTTAGCCCTGTAGTTATATACACTTTGGCTAACTCTATGCCACTATCCACATTGCAACAGTATTCTGAAGATGCTAATGGAAATGAGAATATTTGGTCCAGATTTACTAATAGGACAAATCCATTTTTTGCGCTGAAGCGTTTTGATAATATCCATAATGATCGGGTTTTCGGTAATATCACAGCAAAATACAATATCAATGACTGGCTCTTTGTTCAGGGAAGGATTGGCCAGGATTACTATTCTCGAGAACAGGATTACAATTTACCAACCGGTACCCAAAGACAGGCGGCTGCTCCGGCAGGATTTGTGAATGGGCAATTTGTTCAGGATTCCCGTTCAGTTAGGGAATTAAACGCTGATTTCTTAGTTAGTGCTAATAAAACTTTTGGCGATTTTGGTGCGAGTTTGAATGTTGGTGGAAACCAAATGAACCGTAAGATCAGCAGACATAACGTTTTTGTACAGGATTTTTACACACGCGATCTTTATACCGTTGGAAATAGTCGCTTGAGAGATCCTATATATGATTACTCAGAGCGTTCGGTAAATTCATTTTATGGTTCTGCTGAAGTTTCCTATAAAGACTTTTTATTCTTGAATGGTACGGTACGAAACGACTGGTTCTCAACTCTGTCGCCGGCTAATAGGAGTATTTTATATCCTTCAGTCACAGGTAGTTTTGTTTTCTCCCAGGCTTTTGCCTCTTCTTTACCTAAATGGATAAACTTTGGTAAGATCAGGGCAGCTTATGCCGAGGTTGGTAGTGATACCGATATTGCTCCTTATTCTAATAATTTATTTTATGGAATAGGTGCCCAGCAATTTCCTTCACCAAGTGGTGCAGCTCAACCTTTAGGAAATATTAGTGGCTCAACTGTACCAAATGCAGATCTGCGACCAATGACGGTTTCTGAAAAGGAATTTGGTTTAGAACTGAAAGTATTGGATAATCTGATTGGTTTAGATTTCACTTATTACAATAAGCTGTCATCAGATCAGATTTTAAGAGCTCAAACTTCTAATGCCGGCGGTTATTCAAACCAG
>JBDNGV010000481.1:0-6401 GCA_041689125.1 Daejeonella sp. | reverse complement strand
ATATATTTTTTGCCATTTGGCATTTTTACTAAGACCCAAAATGCTCTGGCCCTCATCCTTGGGTTTAAGGCTTTTCGCCATAATTTTTCAAGTCCGGGAACTGCCTTATTTCCCATTTCTTGTAAGGCTAACCAGGCACGTCTTCTAACTGCAAGATTTGGATTCTGGAGTGCGCTAATTGCTCCGGAAGAAGTACTATAATCCTGCTGTGGGATTTTATAGTTGGAAACATCAGGAGCGATTCTATATATCCGTCCTCTTTGTAAATCTCCCACCCTATGCCCACCTACTCCGGGATCATACCAATCAGCAACTATTAAGGAACCATCCGGAGCTATACATACATCTGATGGACGGAACCATTGGTCATTTTCTCCTTTTAAGATGTTGATTATACCTGCGGAATATCCCGCTCCATTTTTCTTTACAGGATAAGATCGAACAACATTTGGACCCGGATCAGAGTGAATTATTTGATTTTGAAAGGGCTCAGGAAGTAATGAACCTTCATACAGTAAAATTCCTGTAGGTGAGCCTGCTCCAGTTTGTAATAGGTTTGGAACAACACCCGGATCGTTCAGATGCCAATGGCGTAAAGGGATAGAATCTTCAAGATTTGTTCTTTTTGCCTGCCATCCGGCACCGGTCATTTCATCCTTGTATCCATAATTGCCATAATCCATCACATAATTAATTCGTACACCCCGGTTACCATCATCGTCATTATCACTTTGCCAAATTGTTCCGTAACTATCTACAGCAAGCTCAAAATTATTTCTGAAATTATGTCCTAGGCATTCTACATTTGAGCCATCTAGGTCCGAACGGAAAACCATTCCTTCACGATACTTTCCTGGTCCAATTTCATCACCATCCTGATCTAGAACTACTTTATTGTTTTTGTCTTTTAGTGTTTGTCCTGAATTTCCAAAATTGAAATATAATTTACCATCAGGACCGAATGTAAAGGAGTGCATACCATGGTCATGTTGATCACCGCCCATTCCCTGAAAAAGTATCTCTTTTCGATCTGCTTTATCATCGCCATTATCATCATAAAAAACCCATACATAAGGACTTTGTGATACAATTACCCTATTGCCTAATACAGAGATACCTAAGGGGGCATTTATTTCAGGACCTTGGTAAAATACTTTACTTGATTCAAGACGGCCATCTCCATCTTTATCCTCCAGTATTAAAATTCGATCACCCTCAATTCTTGGCTTGTTATTGTTAATTTGGAAACGATAATTATAAGCTTCTGTTACCCAAACTCTTCCCCGTTCATCTACGTCAATATTTGTCGGATTAATTAAAGTTGGTTCTGTTGCCATGGTTTGGATTTTCAAACCGGAAGTAATCACAAGGCCTTTTAACGCATTTGAAGATAAGCGTTTCTGATCTTCAGTAAGTAAGGTGTCGGCTAAATCATAAACTTGATGTGAATTGGCGGTTGTACATGCCTTTATAAGTATGATTGTCGATATTACTAGCATAGCCAGCAATAATGAAAGCAGGTTTTTTTTCATCCTTTTATTTATTGTTTTTTTTTTGATGAAGCGATCATGATTTAATAATTTTATTTGCTTAAAGAATTATTGCTTAATCATAATCTTTCGGTATTCCACCTTCATTGGAGGACCGACATGTACTTGCATACCTAACATACCTTTCGATTTTCTGTTAATTTTATCATTATCAGTAACATCACTCATCAAAACTCCATTGATATAGTGTTGTAAACGATTACCTTTTGCCACCAAACGGCACGTATTCCAGTCTTCACTTTTTATTTTTTGCAATAAGGCATCAGATTCTCCCAATGTTCCTGTAACAGTTAAATCGGTCCATGCATTATTTTTAATTTTTGATTGAAGAGTGCCAATAGCATTGTCTGAATTTTGAGCAGTTATGATTGTCTTTTGACCTCTATAGGCTAGGGTGGTTCTTCCTCGCTCCTCATAATTTTGTCCGGTATAACGGTTTGCCCCATCGATATCCAGTTGATAGCCCTTTAAAGCAAAGGGAATATCCTTCAATTCTTCACTTCTGTAGTTAATACCACTGTTACCTGCTTGTGTGATTTTAAACTCTAAAGTAAGTTCAAAATCAGCCGGCATTCCACCCCGCCAAATCAAGAATGAATTCCGTTTTAGCAGGGTTTCAGGTGTGATTTCTCCAACGATATGACCATTTTCAACTCTCCAATAGGCCGAATCACCTTGCCAGCCATTGAGTGTTTTGCCGTCAAAAATTTGTACAAAGCCTTTTTGTTTAATCTCAGTGTTATCAGCCATTT
This sequence comes from Daejeonella sp., assembly GCA_041689125.1. Taxonomy (GTDB): domain Bacteria; phylum Bacteroidota; class Bacteroidia; order Sphingobacteriales; family Sphingobacteriaceae; genus Daejeonella. Next base: position 4,099 of record JBDNGV010000481.1, on the reverse strand, counting down.
TATAGCCAACAAGGATTAGGAATAGGGGGAGGAATCCCAATAGTAAGTATCCCTGCATTGAATTAATTTTCTTGTACATGATTAATTGCTATAAAATGGATTAATATGAATATTCAATGATTTCAGATTTTCTTTCAATTTACACTAAATAGTTTTCCAGCTTCTTGTATTTGCAGAATCTATTACTGCTTCACATACCTTTTGTGTTTCTAGAGCTTCTTTAAAGGTAGGGGAGCATGGCTCACCGGTTTCAAGGCTTTTTAGGAAATCAGCAACTTGATGTACAAATGAATGCTCGTAACCAATTGAAAGTCCGGGAACCCACCATTTGTCCATATAAGGTTGATCACCGTCAGTTACATGTATGGAGCGCCAGCCACGGACAATCGAATCATCAGCATGATCGAAATATTCCAAACGGTTTAAGTCATGCAAATCCCAGCGAATAGAAGCATGTTCACCATTTATTTCAAAGGTGTATAAGGCCTTATGCCCGCGGGCATACCGCGTTGACTCAAACAAACCTAAGGATCCATTATTGAAATGGCAGTGAAAGATACAGGCATCATCTATACCCACTTTTTCAATTTTACCTGTCAGCTGATGCATTCGTTCTTTGACAAATGTTTCAGTGAGTGCAGAAACATCCTTGATGCCCCCATTTAACCATATTGCGGTATCGATACAGTGTGCCAGCAGGTCGCCCGTTACACCTGAACCTGCGGCATCAATATCCAGACGCCATAAGCCTTCGCCACCTTGCGGCAGATCAGCATTGATTGTCCAATCTTGCAGGAAGTTGGCTCTGTAATGAAATATTTTCCCAAGCTTTCCTGAATCAATTATTTGCTTGGCTAAAGTAACAGCCGGAACACGACGATAATTATACCAGACTGTATTGGGTACACCCGCTTTCTCAATCGCATCTACCATGGCTATCCCTTCTGCTAAAGTTCGAGAAAGAGGTTTTTCACAAAGGATCATTTTGCCTGCAGCAGCTGCAGCGATAGCAATTTCAGCATGCATATTATTTGGAGCACAGATATCAACAGCATCAATATCATCACGCGCTATCAGTGCTTTCCAATCTGTTTCAAAGGATTCATATCCCCATTGTTCTGCAAAGGCCTGAACTTTGTCTTTACTTCGGGAACAAACTGCTTTCAAAACCGGACGATATTCCAGCTCAGGGAAAAAATCTCCAACTCGTTTGTAGCCATTAGAATGAGTTCGGCCCATAAACCCACATCCAATTAACCCAATTCTTAATTGTTTTTTATTAGCCATTATTTCTTTTTTGAAGATTTCAATTAATCAATTGCTTAAGACCAGCTGTTTAAGTTACGAACCTTAATCATTGCCGCCAAAATATCATTCCATGTTTTTTGTTGGTTTAAAACTGCATTTGGAAACATGCAGCCATCCCAGCAGATATGTTTAAAGGCTTTAGTCAACTCACCGTTTTCATTCCGAAGCCAATGTCCTGCATCAACAGCAATATCTAATTTACCATTAGGATCTGTTGCTTGGCAATGTCTTCCTGTTTTATCATGTGATCCTGATCCGTATGCTGTTCCATCATTCTGAGCAACGTGAAAGTCAATGGTCCAGGGACGCAATGCAGCGGTTAATTTTTTAAGCCCTTCTGTCAGTGCTTCACGATCATCCCACTGATAATCTGCAGGTAAAATGCGATCTTCCGGAGAGTTGTAGCCCAAGAGATATAAAAATGTATGTGACATGTCTGCCTGAAAACCAATATTCGGACGATCCACTGCTTCCAGTGTATCCAGCATTGCTTTCCAGCTATGCATACCGCCCCAGCAAATTTCACCTTCAGCGGCTAGCTTTTCGCCATAATCAGCAGCCACATCACATGCTTCACGGAAAGTTTGGGCAATGAGTTTGGTATTATTAACCGGATCTGCAGCCCAGTTTTCAACAGTACTGGCTGAATCAATACGAATTACACCGTATGGACGCAGTCCCATTTCTTTTAGTTTTTGCCCGTAAATACATGATTTACGAACCTGCTCAACAAAATTGTTACGATCTTCTTTGGTGCCCATTGCAGGTCCACCCCAAATTGGTGCAACCAAACTCCCAATAACTAAATTATGTTTGCTTACCTGATCGGCAAGTCTTTTAATGCCATCCAAATCATCTAAATTGATTGAAGGGTCAAAAAGACCGACATCAACGCCATCAAATTTAACACCGTCCACTTCTGCAGCTGCAGTCATTTCCAGCATTTTATCTAATGAGATTGGTGGTTCTGAATCAGGACCTTTTCCCACAATGCCAGGCCATGTTGCATTGTGAAGTTTTGGATAAATATTCTCAGTCATATTTAAAGTTTTTAATAATTACAAAATAAGATCCGGATTTTCCGGGCCAAAATGTTTCAGTATTACAATCGGGTCTGTTTTAGAAGGGTTGCTGATACGTACACCTTCCCGTGCCGCTTTTTCACTCACAAAAAACTCATCATCGGTAAGTTGACCATACCGGATAAGCGCCGGAGTTTCTATATCCCAAACCCCAAATTTACCATGACCCTGCATCACGATCATGCCATAACAGGCACTATCCTTAATTGTAACCGTTTGTCCCGGTAATACGGTTAGCTCCTTCGCGCTAAATGCCGCTGATCTATAGCAGATCCAGTTTTCGATGTATCCTTCTGTTTCCATTTCATTTAGAGACTTGACAGGTTTTGGAACCATAAAGCGGGTTTCTAAGATATTTGGATTTACATTCAAGTCCCAATCGATAACTTCCATCAGCTGATCAAAATCACCAATTCTGTCTTTTGGAGTTCCATTCCAAAGCAGTTCTTCTGGTATAATCGCTTCATTTACAAGTGATTGATACATCGCGAAAACATCTGATGCTTTTTGAGGTTCATAGGTGCACAAACTTCCCGGTGCGTGAAGCATGCCCGGAGGCACATCCCATCCGGTTCCCGGCTCAAGTTTAAATGCCTGAGAATAGGTGGTAAGCTTGTTATCGCCTTTAGTGAAATTAACCAGACATTCTCGAATTTGCTCTTTCGTTGTACCCGGAGCAATTCCAAAGAAGGTATACGGGAAATCCCCACCATGATTGTTTAATTGAGGTGGAAAATAATAGGCTTCCGGCTTACCCTTTTGTCCAATTTTTGCGGCATGTTCATCATTGTGATGGATGTGGTGGGGTAACGGCCCCATATTATCAAAGAACTTGGAATACATTGGCCAACTTTGGTGTTCATCCCAAAGTCTGTCTCCAATAATTTCGCCTTTAAGCTCATCAATGGCATCTTTTAATAAAAATTGCTCATCTTTTCCTCCTTCATTGTAGACTACTGCACTTAATCCTTCATTTTTTCCGGTCAATGGCCCATTTTGTGCGGGGGTTGTAGACGATAACCATCTTTCATCAATACCACCGCGCTGTCCGCCGAGTACGTAATAATCATCCGGGTGTAATTTGATTCTTCTTCCCGGTACGCAAAATGAACGGGGTACCCAGGTTGGTGCTAATCTTAGGATTCCTTTTCCCTGTTCTAATGCTTTCTTTGCTAAACTCATAATCTTATTGAAATTGATATTCAGACTTAAATTTAATAAGCCTATTTCTTATTTAAAACTTCTATTTGTAATTGATATTTTCTTGTTTCTCCGGGCGCCAACAAGATTAATTCATTTTGTTGTCTTGCACGACTTTGACCTATTGGTGGATTTGTACCTGGTTCAAGTCCGACAACATATTCTCCTTTACCGAAATGTAGCCAGTTGGTTAAGTAGGGCAATTGTTCTTTTTTGAACTTTAAATTAAGGCTTAATCCGATTTTAGGATTCTCAAGTCCGCAGCTACAAAAGCCAGACTCATCAGTTTCAATATCTATGAAAGCAACTTCTTCTACTGCATCGTGATGATCATCCAGAGGGGCTGGGCAGGTATGAAAATCATTCCTTTCTTTAAATATTTTATTCGGATTGCCATCTCTTGGTTTCCACGATCCTTGCCAAAGTATTTTGGTTCCTTCATCAACCAGAGGCCAACCAAAATTACAGTGGTAAAGGAGCATATGGGGAGCATCTGTATTTCCCCGGTT
>JBDNGV010000480.1:0-1699 GCA_041689125.1 Daejeonella sp. | reverse complement strand
TGTAACTATTCAGTATTCGCCAAAGCGATTAAAGATAGGGCATAAAACACCTCTTGACCAGATTTAATAGTAGTATCGATTACCGAACGCAGTACGGCAAAGCCATCGGCGCCTTCTATTGATCTGAAGCCGCCTGATATTTTCTGTTTTACCTTAACATTCCGAATCGCCCTTTCAGAACCGTTATTGTCTGGTGGGACATAGTTGTGGTGCAAAAAGCACAGGATATGCTGATTGATCTTTCGAAGCTTTTTCTGTAGTGTTATGGCCAGTTTATCTTTTTCGGGCAATGCGGTTTGCAGTAAAAGTTGCAGCTCTTGCACCAGAGAAGTTCTGGATCCGCTTGGCAAAGCAGCATCGTAATGTGGTGAATGATGAAGCCGGATAGCCTTTTTAAACAGGTTTTTCAGGGATATGGCCCAATCGCTCAGGTGCACCTGATGGATATAGTTCAAGTCCCTGAATAAATGGGCCAAACATATTTGATGATCATAAGCCAGGCACTGGAAATGTGCCGCCCATCGGTCATGAACTAAAACCGCGTTGGGCAGACCTTGAGGAAATATTTCCTGTATAGTTTTAAAGCCCCTGCTGGGAGAATGAGCGATGAAGGTCAGCTTTTCGTTCTGCCAGGTCCAAAACCAATGTCGTTTACCGTTCACCTTTGCACCGGTTTCATCGCTGCCTAAGCAGGTAGCTTTTTCTACCCTGTTTTTGATTTCCAGATAAACCGGCAAGGCTTTTTTGGTGAACCGTTTTAAGATATTAACAATGCCGCCCTGACTAATCTGGAGTCCCGCTGTTTGCCGGTAAAACTCCTCAATGCGGTTATAGGGCATGTATTGCCTGACGTTCAGATAGGCAGTCATGGCTTCTATCCCAGCTCCGTATTGAACTTTACAAGGTAGGGAAGCGGGGAATTTACCTTGGGTAGTATGTCCGCAAGAGCATGTTTTAGCAAATGTTCGGTGTTCGGTACAGAGGGTTTTGGGCATTGGAATATCAATGACCTGACGTCGCTCTAAAGCCATGGCCAGAACATCCTCCAGACCCAGACCGCAGCGGTTACAATAATCGGGCGTATGGTCAATGATCTGATCTGCCATGGCTAAAAATTCCAATATTGATCCCTGATGTCCGTCTTGTCCGCCTGGCTTTTTACCGCTGCTTTCACGCAGGCTTTGGTTTCGCTTGGGCTTGCCCAGATCAACGGATGGGGGAATATGGGAGTTGCCGCTGTTTTTACGCTTTTTATAAAGGGCCAGCTCTTGTTCCAGATTTTCAACCCTGATCAATAAAGAGGCTATTTGTTCCTGCTGTTTTTGGACAAGGGCTGTCAGGGTTTTTATAATCTCGTCTTTGGACAAATCGCTGTTTTTAATTCCCTAAAAGTCGGATTAATAGGGTAATAGAAAGCATTTTAAGCCAAATGGATATCAACAATCGGAGAGCCTTTATACACAGATTGTGAATTGAACGCTGAATTTTGAAAAACTTAATGGAATTATGTGGATAACCTGCCGTTTTTTATTTATTTTTAGAAATACTGAATAGTTACAAAATAATATCCCCGGATTTATGCCGGGAATATTATGAAAATTAACTAATTAATTACTTAGGTAAAACAACTGAGTCAATCACATGAATAACTCCATTCTTTTGGTTTACATCTGCAATAGTAACTGTTGCAGTGCCACCA
>JBDNGV010000479.1:0-4618 GCA_041689125.1 Daejeonella sp. | reverse complement strand
GAGCAATAATTGCTTCAATGTTGTATACTAATTCTTCAGAAGGTAATTTGGTTGTAGCGGCATATAGTAGTTAAAAGAATGAAGCCTTTGGTTTTTTTATCAAACTGCTAATCATCAGTTGCGGGCATAAAATTTATTTGGCTATTGGGCAAGCAACTGACATGGAAACCTAATTTTAATTGGTGGTTTTTTTACACCTTAAAAATAATTAATGATACGTTGTTTAACTTTTTTATTCTGTTTATTTTGGCTAAGTAATAGTACAATGGCGCAAAATGGGGATTACTACCCAGTAACAGCAGTTCCTTTTACTAGTGTTATCGTTACAGACAAGTTTTGGCAAGTGAAAATTGAAACTAACAGGACTTCTACTATTCCAATAGCCTTTAAACGAAGTGAAGAAACAGGGCGAACTAATAATTTTAAAGTTGCAGGCGGCATACTAAAGGGTAAGCATAATGGTGGTCGTGGGTTTGATGATTCAGATGTATTTAAAGTAATAGATGGAGCATCTTATTCTTTACAAACACATCTAGATGCAGCTTTGGAGAAGTATTTGGACTCACTCATTTATTTTATAGATAAAGCACAGGAACCAGATGGTTATTTGTATACAGTTAAAACGATCATTAAAGACTCTTCTCATAGAGATTCAAAATTACCAAAATGGGTGGGTGATGAAGATGGCTCACATGAATTATATAACCTTGGCCATTTATATGAAGCAGCAGTTGCGCATTTCCAGGCTACTGGTAAAAAAACATTACTAAACATTGCTTTAGAGAGTGCTGATTTGGTGAATAATGTTTTTGGCTGGGGAAAATTAGAAATGGTGCTAGGTCATCAGGAAATTGAGATTGGTTTGGTAAAATTATATACGGTAACAGAAGAAAAAAAATACCTCAATCTTGCTAAATTCTTTTTAGATAAAAGAGGACAGAGCAAAGCAAATACAGTCTATAATCAAACACATAAAAAGGTGATCAATCAGAATGAAGCAGTGGGTCATTCTGTAAGAGCATTGTATATGTATTCTGCCATGGCAGATGTGGCTGCGCTTACTGGCGACAAAAGTTACATGAACGCTTCTGATAAACTTTGGCATGACATCGTTGATACAAAACTTTATATAATAGAAGGTGTTGGTGCAGCAGGTGGAAGCGAAGGTTTTGGTGGCAAATATGAACTACCAAATTTAAAAGCGTATAATGAAACCTGTGCAGCTGTAGCAAATGTATTCTGGAATGAGCGTCTGTTTCTTACTTATGCTGATGCAAAATATATAGATGTGCTTGAGTTAGCTTTATATAATAATGTTATTTCGGGAGTGTCATTAGATGGTGACAAATTTTTCTATCCTAACCGGTTGGCATCAGATGGTCATTCCGAAAGAAGTGAATGGTTTAAAACTTCTTGCTGCCCAAGCAATATTGCACGGATATTGCCATCAATTCCGGGTTATATATATGCATATGATAAGGAAAGTATTTATTTAAATTTATTTATTTCTAGCAAGGCAACAATTAATAAATCAGGGAATAAAATAATTGTAGAGCAAGAAAGCAATTTGCCATGGGATGGTGATGTTTCTTTTATAATTTCGCCAGCTATAGAAAGTTCATTTAATGTGAAAGTAGTTATAAAAGTAAACGGCAAACAAATTAATTTTACCGCAGAAAAAGGCTACGCTGTTATAAACCAGAAATGGAGAAAAGGAGATAATGTCACTATTTATTTTCCTGTTGAGGTTAGAGAAATTATTTCAAATGAAAATATTAAAAGTAATAAGGGAACAGTTGCATTGCAAGCAGGTCCGATTATTTATTGTACTAAAAGAGTGGATTACAAAAACGGTATTAGTTCTAACTTAATGTTGGATGACAAGCAACCTTTATTATTAAAATACAATGCTTTATTATTACACGGTGTTATGACGATTGAAGGCAAAGCTTCGTCTTTTTATGAAAATGATGAGAACAAAATGACTGATAGTCAGGTTCTTTTTAAAGCAATTCCATATTATGCATGGGCCAATAGGGAACAAAAAGATATGGAAGTTTGGCTACCAGTTTTTAAAGAGGCAGTAAAGCCTGTTAAAAAGCCAACAATTGAATCTTTGAGCAAAGTGACGTCCTAAAAAAACAGCTAATTTATATGCAATTAATGATTTGGAATACCCCGAGAATGAATATTCGAATGAAGTGATAATTTATAACTGGTGGCCTCAAAAAGATACAATGGGATGGATTGAATATGAATTTGAAATAGAATGTAGTGTAATTGGTGCAAAAATTTATTGGTTGTCTGATGCTACTAACGCTGGTGGGGTTGATTATCCTGACTCTTGAAGAATATTGTATAAAGATGGGGATGAAAGGAAGCCGGTAGATAACCAATCATTATATCAGGTATCTAAATTAGATTGGAGTGCGGTAACATTTTTACCTGTAAAAACAAAAGCAATGAGATTGGAAGTTGATATGGAAAAAAAATCAGTTGGCTTATATGAGTGGAAAGTAGTTGAAAAAAAACATTAATTGATTATGGAAATTACAATATGTAAAAAAATTATTTTTTGACTTTGGGAATTATTTATAATTTATACTAAATTAAATGAAGTACAGAAAATAATTACTTCAAGTTCTGAGTGATTGAAAGTACTGGGAAATTCGACAATTAAAATTAATACTTTAAATACATAAATTTAAAACAAGATGAGAAAAATTTATTTAGCCATAGCGCTTTTTTTTACAACTTCTGTTTTTGCTCAAGAAAAGCCAAATGTTTTATTTATAGCGGTTGATGATTTAAATGATTGGATTGCTACGATGGGTGGTCGTGATGGAATGAAGACTCCAAACCTTGATGCTCTAGCTGCTCAAGGCATGATATTTACAAATGCTCATTGTTCCGCACCATCTTGCAATCCTTCAAGAACAAGTGTAATGACTGGAGTAAGGCCTAGTACATCTGGTATTTATAATAATAATCAGGAATGGAGAAAATCTTCAGCTTTAGCAAATGCAGTTACTATTCCTGAATTTTTTCGAAAAGAAGGATATTCAACCAAAGGTACTGGGAAGATATTTCATGCACTATCCTGGACAAAAACTACATATGGTAAAGACATGAATGATACAAAGATATGGGATGAATATTATCCTTCTAATGGCGGGTCGCTTCCTGAAGATGTTTGGCCAAAAACTGCTGTTAAAGATAGTACAGGCTACATAAACTGGGATCCGGTTTCTGGTAAAGGCATAGGAAAGCGTCCACCACATTACTTTGATTTTGGTGCTTTAGGGAAAGATAAGATGACATCAGAATACAAAGTTGTGGATTGGGCAATACAAGAATTAAATAAGAAACATGAGAAACCGTTGTTCCTTGCTGTAGGTCTTTTCAGGCCCCATATCCCATGGTTTGTCCCACAAAAATATTTTAATATGTATCCACTTTCCGAAGTTAAACTCCCTCGGATAATGGTTAATGATTTGGACGATGTTTCACCGGTGGCTGTTAAATGGTTAGCCAGGGATTGGCAAAAGTGGATACTCGATAACAATTTGTGGGAGAAAGCTGTTCAAGCATACGAGGCATCAATTTCATATACTGATGCAATGCTTGGACGATTGATACAGGGGTTGAAGAAATCCGGGAAAATGAATAATACAATTATCATTTTATGGTCGGACCATGGAATGCATATTGGAGAAAAGCAACATTGGGAGAAGTTTACTTTATGGGAAGAATCCACACGGGTGCCATTGATGATCGTAGCTCCTGGGCTTTCAAAGCCTGGTTCCCGATCTAGTCAGCCTGTAAGCCTTCTTGATATTTATCCAACATTGGTGGATATTGTTGGTGCAAAGGTTTTCAATCAACTTGAGGGTAAAAGCTTAAAGCCACTCCTCTTAAATCCGGCAATTACAGATATAGAGCCAGCTATTATAACTTGGCATTATAATAATCATGCTGTTAGAAGTGAAAGATGGCGATATATAAAGTATGTTAATGGTGATGAAGAGTTATACGATCATCAGACTGATCCTGATGAATTTTACAATCTTGCTAAACTACCGGGCAATAGAAGTTTAATGGATTCTATGCAAAAATGGATACCAAAAATAAACGTTAAATAAAAGTCTAAGTAAGTGAAAATAGTTAAATGAACTCTATAAGGTTTTACAATTAAAATAAATGGGCTTAAGAAAAATAGTAATTGATTATGGAGGTTAGAATAAGTATATCAAGGCCGACATTATCACCAAAAAGGCAATCTTGCAAAGGGTTGCCTTTTTTTATTTCCTCTGAAACCCCTGATTCTACTGCTATTTGGTGAAAAAGAGAATTGATTTTAGTAGTTCGAACTGCGTTGTTTTCTTTATCATATAGCATTCCTTCCGGAAAGAGTAGGTATTGTAGTTTTTGCTTGTCATAGAAATCTGCTGAAACCCATATCTGACTTATGTTCTCAGAAATTTTCAAACTTTTTTCAATAGCTTTTTTGAGGTTCGAACTCAAATTTCCATTTTGAGTATTTTCCTGTTCAATTGTAGCAATCTCAGACTGAAATTTTTTACTGAATTTAGCATACTGTTCACTAGTAATTTCATTT
>JBDNGV010000478.1:0-4534 GCA_041689125.1 Daejeonella sp. | reverse complement strand
TCTTTATTGACGAGATTAGGATGTCTGAAGTATTTAACAGGAATAAAAGCAGAAATCAGATTGGATTTAATGCCGGTGCCTCTATTACGGATCTCCTAGTTCCATATTTAACCATGGGGATGGAATATACTAGGATAAACCCATTTGTTTATCAGAATTTAATACCTGCACAAACTTATACCAATCATAATTATTTAATGGGCGACTGGATCGGACAGAATGCAGACCGGCTTACTGCATGGTTAAAATATAATCCACTGCCCCGTTTGTCAACCAGAGTTCGTCTGGATTATATTCGAAAAGGCGAAGATGGTAATTTGGAGGATCAGTACTATGCAGAGCCTCAACCGGGGTTTCTAAGTTCAAAAGTCGAAATTCAGAAACAATTGCTCATTGAAGGCTCCTATGAACTGATCAATAATCTGAATATCAAAGGTTCATATTTTAAACAGGGAGGTGTTATTCGACCGAATATACAGACTGAGGCCGTACCTAATAAGTTTCACTTTGGCATAACTTATGGTTTTTAAGGCGGCCTCACCCTCCGAAGTAGTCCTTTGGACCGCCCCTCTCCAAAGGAGAGGGACCTATAATATTTTAAAATAGAAATAGGATGCCAATTATCAATTTAAGCCACCATGTTAGAACCAGAGAGTCCCTTTTCATTACTGAATACAAACAGGATTTGCGTATACTTTAAATATTTATATTTGTAATTATCAAAATCTTTAGAAAAGCCTTCATGCGTATAAAATTCTTTATATATATTCTAATTACCGGATTGGTTTTATCCTTCCAACAAATTCAAGCACAAAGTTTATCCCTTGATAAACTTCAGACCATCAAAGTAAACCAACTTAGCGATGCACAGATATCCGAGGCTTGGAAGAAAATACAGGATCTGGGTATTCCTGAATAGGAGGCTTTTAAGCTATTGGAACAAAGGGGAATGGATCCAATAGAAGTGAACCTCTTCAAACAAAGAATAAGCCTGCTCGGTTTGAACAAGAGTGGAACTAAAATTTCTGAAATTAACAAGAAAGACGATATTGATTTTAGCAGGGATACTGTTGATATTGTTAAAAAACCTGTTGCAATAGAAGCTATAAAACCCTCCCAAAACTCTGTTTTAAGCATTTATGGGACAGAATTCTTTAATCAGACTTCTATAAAATTTGACACTGATTTTAATGTTGCAACCCCAAAAGGCTATGTTTTAGGTCCTGGCGATGAACTGATCATACTCCTGACCGGTCTTAATGAAAGCAGTGTCCGCTCGAAAATAAGTCCGGAAGGGAATCTCCAGATCCCCTATGCCGGTATAGTTTATCTCAATGGTTTCACAATAGAACAAGCTACCGGCTTGATCAGGAATAAAATGACCAAAGCGTATCCTGCACTAAATAGCGGCCAAAGTCAGTTAAATATTAATCTGGGAAGTACCCGAACTATAAAAGTCACTTTGGTTGGTGAAGTACAGACACCCGGATCATACACCATTTCATCCCTATCCACACTTTTCAACGCATTATATCTTTCGGGAGGCCCTTCGCTGAATGGTTCATTGCGAAATATTCAACTCATCCGCAATAATAAAATTTATAGGACAGTTGATTTTTACACCTTTCTGCAGCAAGGCCGAATGGATGGGAATATACGTCTAGAAGATCAGGATGTAATCAATTTCCCGGTGTATCGAAAAAGAGTGAGCATTTATGGAGAGGTAAAAAGGCCGGCGATATATGAATTAAAACCGGAGGAGCAATTGGATGACCTGATCACATACGCAGGTGGATATACTGATATTGCCTACCGGAGCATTGCAAAAATAGACCAGGTCAGCGAGCTGGAGCGGGAAGTCAAAGATGTTCCGGCAAGTCTGTTCAAGGACTTTGTGCCACGTAATGGCGACAAGGTTGAAATCGGATCTATTCAAAACAAATATGCAAACCGTGTTATCCTCGAAGGAGCTGTAAACCGTCCGGGAGTTTATGAACTTAGCTCAGGACTGAGTCTTTCACAACTTCTCAAGAAAGCTGATGGATTGAAACCTGAAGCCTATTTAGAGCGTGCTTATATCAAACGTACCCTTCCAAATCTGGAGAAAGAGTTTATTTCATTTGATCCTAAAACCATTATTGAAGGAAAGTCAGATATTCCACTGCTTAAGGAAGACTCTATTATGATTCAGAATCGTTCAGAATTTATTACCGATCAATATATTACCATTAATGGAAATGTTAAAAATCCAGGCATCTTTCTTTACCGGAAGGGGCTGAAGCTTACTGATGTGATTGCTTTATCCGGTGGATTAAATGAACAGGCGGCCGGGCACAATATTGAAATTTCAAGGATTATCAAAAACACTTCGGATAGCGTAGCCAATCAATTGGTCGAAACCTTTACTGTTAATCTGGATAAAGCAGGGCAAAGTTCACAGGATATTGAACTCCAGCCACTCGATTATATCAATGTACCACGGCTTGTTAATTTCAGACCACTGGGAAATATTTATGTGAATGGAGAGGTATTATTCCCAGGTGAGTATGCCGTCCAAAAAAGAGATGAGACTGCCCTCGACTTTATTCAAAGAGCAGGTGGACTTAGCCCGTACGGATCATTGGAAAGTGCCCAGATTTACCGGAATAGAATCAGGGTTGATCTCGACCTTACTCAAAGCACGATAGATCCGGTAACTAGGAAAAGTATGATCCTGCTTCCTGGCGATAGTATTTATATTCCGCGAGTAATTTCTTTTGTACAAGTTTCAGGTGCAGTAAGTAATCCTCAATATATTAGCTATCAGGGTCGAAGATTTAAGTATTATATCAATTCTGCTGGAGGTGTACTTGAAGACGCACGTATTAAAGGTGCTTACGTACAATATCCAAATGGTTTAAATAAACCAGTCCGCAACTTTCTTTTTTTCAGGAACTACCCCTCCGTAAAACCCGGAAGTACTATTACTGTCCCAAAAAAGAATCCTGACAGTAGATTCAGGTTAGGATTTGCAGAAATTACAGGAATAACTTCTGCAGTTACAGCCCTCATTGGCCTGATCGCTATTTTATACAAATAAATATGAAGCAGGACAATTATCCTTACGAACCCGAATTCTCATTCAGACAGACCATTGAAAGCCAATGGGAAAACGTCCTTTATTTATGGACTAAAAAGGGGAGAATAATAGCTTTTGGTATTATCGGTTCAGTCATTGGTATAGTCTATGCCTGGCTAAAGCCAATTACTTATACATCAAGATTGACTTTTGTGGTTGAAGAATCCAAGGCAGGCGGGGGCTCACTCCTATCAGGACTTGCAGGCCAGTTGGGATTTGATCTGGGCGGCTTATCCGGCACCGGCGGAGTTTTGGCAGGCGACAATGTCCAGCAGTTATTACGTAGTCAAAAAATGATCAAAAATACACTTTTAACCCCATTTGGCGATTCAAACAAAGTTTCAATTGCTGATGAATATGCGAGAACCTCAAAATTGAGTGAATCGTGGGGCAAAAAGTATAATGGTGGAAAGCCTGTCCGTTTCCCTATGGATTCTCGTACCTATACTCGTCTGCAAGATAGTTTGCTGCAAGTCATTATCAAACAAATAAGTGATAAGGAACTGGCAGTAGGAAAACCGGATAAAAAATTAAGCTTTTTCGAAGCCACAGTGACTATGCACAATGAAGCATTGGCGCAAGTTTTCACAACCAGACTGATTGATCAGGCAACCCGCTTTTACATTGATACAAAGACTAAAAGACAGCGGAATAATGTTAACAGACTGCAAGCTAGGGCCGATAGTATCGGATTACTTTTAAACAGGAAAACTTATTCAGCATCAGAGGCAAACGGCGTGATGCTTGATGTAAACCCCGCATTTCCTACTGCAAATGTTGGCCTTGAATTAAAACAAAGGGATAAAATGGTGCTGCAAACAATTTATGCTGAGATTGTAAAAAATCTGGAGATCAGCAGAACTATGCTAATTCAGGAAACCCCAACTTTTCAGGTTGTTGATGAGCCAGAATTACCTCTAAAAAAAAACCGAATAGGTTATCTTATTTCTATAATTTATGGGGGATTAATTGCAGGAATTGCGGGATCACTTTACTTGCTGTTGTCTAAAAAGAAGTAAATATCTGTGCTTTTCTTCAACAGATTTCTCCACGCGTTTGGGATTGTTATAAATGGAAGAATCTTTTTCGCGTGTTCGAAATGACGGTAATGGTACGTCATTTCGAAGGAGGCACGATAGAGAAATCTGTTTCATATAACACAATCTTTCAAAATTATCATCGAGTTAAATCTGTGCTTTTCTTCAACAGATTTCTCCACGCGTTTAAGATTGTCATAAATGGAAGAATCTTTTTCGCGTGTTCGAAATGACGTTAATGGTACGTCATTTACTAATTCTTAAGCCATTTCCCCCTGAAAAAAAATCTAAGTGCAATTTTCTTTTCAAGCCAGGTTTTTCCTTTTAATTTTAAAAATCTGGAGAATAATTGCTTTTGTTCTTGTGTTAACTTGTCCTG
>JBDNGV010000477.1:0-13724 GCA_041689125.1 Daejeonella sp. | reverse complement strand
TTTTGGAAGCTAAGTATTTCTTTTACTTTTAATACTGCCTTCGAGTATATTTAAGCCTGATTCCCCTTAAAATTCATTCCCGTGTTTAATTCGCTGCCAAATCTCAATTTAATTTCAATCATATACAATTTACTGTAAACAGATACCAGTGAGTTTTTGATTATTGATACTTAGACCTCCAATGAGGATAAATTAATGAATTAGATTGATATTTCATAATCTAAACCGCTTAACATATGTGCCAAAATCGGTTCGCATTTCTCCCGACAACAAGGATAATAATGGGCATGTTTCCATTGCTCTGATTTTGGGGATTGCCCCCACCAAAACTCAGCGATCGCAAGTGGTTTCATTTTATGTTGAAAGGCATATTGCAATAGCTTAGGTCCGGCACATTCTCCTGCGCCAGCTGGAGGATTCTTATAGGAAGCCTTGGCGAAAAGTTCATACAAACTCTTTTCTTCACCGTTTTGATTCAGGAAATGATAGTGACTGAATAGTTCACTTTGCAGGCTATTTGAGTGTTTTCTTCTTTTTGTTTTCAATATGCCGATCCGCTCCGAATAGCCCTCCAACTTTACTTCCTTCTCTAAACGAATTTCCTTATTCATTCTATTGAGTTCGCTCATTCCTTTGTTTAAAAAGTTGTTTTCTGTAAGGCTGTCGAAAATGGGAGGAACAAATTTAGTATGTTGGTTACTTCCACCAAGTTTTCCTGAAAAAGCTGCAAGATAACCAAGCTCATTACGGTGGTTTCTTACAACTAGGACACCGAACATCTTACCAATTACTGTTCCTTCCTGTCCTGCTGTTAAGCCAAAATTATGAACCCAATCTTCTTGGTTAATGAGATAATCCTGCAATTGTTCTGCCGCGCGTCGACAAAGAGGATGAGGTTTATTATCTTCAAGAAAAGTGAAATGCTTAGGCAGAGAGCAGTTCGCTTGAGGGCTTTTGAACAAGCTAAAAAAAGGGTCTGGAGTTTCTATGCGCGAAAGGGTTTAAATGCTTTTTCCTACATATTTTAAACCTTTCATTGGAATAAAATACTTGTCCGCAAATATCGCTTATTTTTTAGCTAGCTCATTTACTTTTAAAACAAGTTGATCAAAAGATAATCGATCAGAGTTATTCTTTCCAACATAGCGATACACTTCTTTTCCATCCGGATCAATCAGGATTGTGGCGGGATAATGCACAATCTGATTATGAAATTTATAACCGTCTGTTATACCTAACTGTTTGGCTAATTTCGCATCCGGATCCCGGTAGATGGGGAAGTTTTTTAGATCTGCAGCCGCTAATTTTCCTGACCATCCTCTGATCTCTAGTTCAGTATCAGGCTTTATGAAGATCTGAAGCACATTTTTTAAAGTAGCTGCCTTTTTAAAATAATCCTGTGTATGCCGGATACAGTACGGGCATTCTGTTTTGAGTAGAAAATGAAGGGCTACAAATTTTCCCTTTTCTTTGGAAAGATTGAATGTACTGTTATCTGTTGCCGATTGCAGATTGATGTTGCTAGGCATTTGTGCCATTAGAGGGGTAGAAAGGCAAAGCAGGAGGATTAATAATCTGTTGCACATATTTAAACTGTTTGATAAATAAAAATATAACAATTAAATTCTTGTTGATATACAGCTGCTTAATTGTTACGAAGATTATTTTCACAGCTCATCCGGCATATATCCAATTCTTTTCCTGGATTCAGGTTTTTCTTTTGACTTTTTCATTAAGTCGTTTGGTTTGAACTCCATAAAGCTCAGCTAGGTCACTATCGAGCATAACTTTTTGACCTCTGACCTCGTAAATTTTATTTACAATAATTGCGTCAGAGATTACCGCCAATGTTATTTTTTCCAACATAGATATCTTTCTGAATTAAAAATATTCTTTAATTCAATAGAGGCTATGATCTCTTACTTTGCCCAAACCCCATTAATCATCACTTTCTCAATATTTCTCATCACCTTAATATCTTCTAAAGGATTACCCTTAACCATTATTAGATCAGCAAGCTTTCCCTTCTCTATGCTACCTAATTGATTCTCAACTCTGAAGAAACGAGCATTTTCCATTGTGGCAGCATGTATGACCGCAGCATTTGATATTCCGCTTTCCACAAAAAGTTCCATTTCCCGCTGATAAGCCCATCCTTTTTCGGCATAGGGAACCAAGGAATGTGAGCCAACTACAATGTTGACTCCACCTTTCTGAAGTTTTGCAGTGAATTTCATCATCTTATCAAATCCTTTCAGTTTGATACTATCCGTAGCACCGGATCCCGATTGGTATTCAAAAATGGCAAGTGTTGGACTAACAAATGTGCCTTTTCTGACCAGAAAGCGAGTCAGACTATCTACTACTTGACTATTCAAATCAATGTTCGCCCAGGATTCATAGCGACCTTGTTTTCGGAAATTATTATCGGCCAGCATACCCTGACGATATTTTTCGGCTTCCCGCTTCGGTGTTAGAGATAATCCGAATGAAGTAATGTGCTCAATCCCATCCAGACCTGCTTCAATTGCTTGTTTCGCTTCTGTAATTTCCAGATGCCCGGTTACTGGTAATCCGCGTTTATGTGCAGCATCAGTGATCGCTTTGATCATTCCTAGGGGTATTCTGAAATAGATTTTGATAACTGTGGAACCTTGATCTGCAACTTCATTTACTTGTTGAACAGCTTCTGCTGCATCGCGAACAACATAAGCATCCTTAGGATATGCTGGGGGTGAGCCATCTAAATGTGGGCCACTTAAAAAAAGCCTTGGATTTTGTTTGCCAGATTTTCGAACCTGATCATAAGCTTCAATCCATAGGCCGGGATCACGGATAGAGGTAATGCCATTCTTCATAAAGATTGAAGGGAGGTCTTCACTGCCGTCTATATGGAAATGTGAATCTATTAGACCCGGCAAAAGTGACATACCTTTTCCCTGAATGATTTCTGCGCCTTCTGGTATCTGGATACTTTTTGATGGACCCACGGCAATAATTTTATCCTCTTTAATTAGCACTGAAGCATTTAGAAGTGCTTTTCCACCATTTCCGTCAATCAGATTGACATCAACAATGGCTGTAGTCCCGGTTCCGCGTGGCAGTTCAGCCGCATTAAGTGCTTGAATAGGCTTTTGTATTGTTTTTTGTGCAAAAAGTGCAGTTGTCAGGAATATAAGTGCAAGAATCAGGATAAGTAAGCGTTTCATACTGAAATAATTTTAAATTGTCTTTTGGAAAAATAAAGATAATCTAAAGTATTTTCATCAATTGATAAGCAGTTTTATTATTATCAATTTTAATGATCGTAGCTAATAACTCTGGAAATTCGCCATTGACCTTCCCTTTTCTGCCAGATCATCAGAAATTTGAATGTTCCGATCTCTTCCTTCCCGTTTTCCATGTGCCTAAACTGATGTTCCCCAATCTCAATGGCACCATAATCCTTGATAGGATGAACCTCTAAACTGCCTTTAACAAGTTCCCTGCTCAGCTTGTGCTCATTTTTGAATGTATTGCCGAAATTTTCAAAAACGGTTTTATAGGGAATTAGTCCGCCATTATCTTGAAACCATTCCAGATCCTCAGTAAACATGGACTTGAATTTCGTCATGTTTTGGGTGTTGAAAGCATGGAACATCAGACTGTCCATTCGTTCAATTTCCCTAAATAATTCTTTGGATGTAGGGGCGACTTTTCTTTCCTGGGAAGAAGCGGATATTACTAGAGCGAGTGGAAATATGAAAGTCAGGCTCAAGGTATGGAGCAGTGTTTTGGTTTTCATGCGAGCTGATTTTAAGATAGGACGCATATGGCGAGGGATTTGTTACGCTATGTTGACAGCCTTATAAACGAGGACTATGCGGGCCGGCGGTTGGGATTGGCTATAAATAATTTCGTTTGGTGAAGAAAACTACCGAAAAAAATGGAGCCAGCGTTAACTGACTCCATTGGTATTTAAATTCGAAAGAAGGCTTGCTTATATTCAGGGTTTTGGGGGCATGGAATTGACACTCATATCACGCACACAAATGTATTTCCCGTTACGTTTTTCAAAATAAGACATATAATGCCCTTTTTCTAATTCTTTTCCAGCAGGATCAAGGGTTGTCCATGAGCCAATTTCCACGGCCTGGTTTCCTTCAGCAAAAAGATCAACAATTGCATAAACACTATAGTTTCCTGAATTGTCTTTGGCAATTCGCGCTGCGATACTTTCTTTGATGGCTGCTTTCCCAATGGCAGGTGTTTCATTGCGAGTGTAACTAATGGCATCATCGCTGTAATAAGCCACCATTCCGTCCACATCTTTAGCTTTTTCCGCTACGGAATAAGCATCTTCCAATTTTTGAATCTCAACCCTGATGGTATCTAAACTTACAACTTCAGGAGCTTTAGAAGCTGAGTTGCAGGAAGCCATGAACAAGGCAACAGTGTAAAAAACATAGTTAACTGAGTTTTCATTTTCATGATAATTTCTTTTAAGTTAATTTACATATACTACAATTTATATATTATTAACCGCAACGTGTTATTTTATTAAAAAAAATTTATTTGGCATAAATAATGTCCTAAACATTTCAGTTTATTGAAAATTATTTATTAATTCAAAATGTTTGATTTTTAAACTTTAATTCAATTCTCTATTGTTCAAAGTTAATAATACATTATCAAGTTTGCTGAATTTGGCTTCCCAGATCTTTCTGAACTGTTCAATCCATTGATCAATTTCTTTCATTTTGCTGACTTCAAGTTGATAGTAAATTTCCCTGCCATGTACTTCCCGCTTTACTAACTGGCACTCAGTCGGTATTCGTAAATGTTTGGAAACAGCTTGCCTGCTGGTGTCGAATTGTTCGGCAAGCGCATTTGTAGTCATTGCATGAAGGGCAATAAGTCCGATTATAGCTCTTCGGGTAGGGTCGGCAATAGCCTGAAATACATCTCTTCTCATATTCATTTATTTATAAAACCGATCAGTTGCAAACTGATATGCAACAATCCGGTTTAGCAAAATATTTTTTAAAATTTGATTAGAGACCTCAAACACACTGATAAATGTAATGTTGGGAGGGGCAGCACCAACAAGAGTAATATAGGTTTGAATTTTTAAGTTAAAATTAAAGGTTTGGTTTAGAGCAAAATCAAAATAGATTAATAGTACTAAGTTGTTTTTTGCTTTTTGAAATAAAAATAGAACGGAACTCCAGTAAGAACAAGTATTATTCCAACGAAAGATTGCTGGGGCTGAACCCAGATCGTATTGATAGTTAAAGCAATTGAGAAGAGCAAAAGTATTATGGGAACAAATGGATATCCTATAACCTTGACCTGGATAAATCCTTTACTTTTCATACGTAGAACTGCAAAAGCGAGAAATCCGTAAAATACAAAATTCAGAAAAATGACCATATTGGTTAGGGTATCAAAGGAACCTGAGATCAGCATTATACTACCCAATATCATCATATAATTAAGAGATACATTAGGTGTTCTGAACCGGGGGTGTACTTTCTTTAAATGACTAAACAAGTACCCCTGTTGTGCCATACGGTAGAATTTACGTGGAGAAGAAAGAATATTACTATTCAGTGCACCGAACACACAAATTATAATAAGTACAATTAAAAGTATTTTTCCAAAAGTGCCGAGTAATGTTTCTGCAACAATAAATGCACCGATCTGATTTACTTCTATGGCCCTAATTTGCTGTAGACTGAGCACATTCATGTAAGTATAATTAAGTAGAGTATACACCAAAGCCACAAGAGATAAACCGATCGTAAGGGCAAGAGGAAGGTTACGCTTTGGATTAATGATCTCACCCGAAATATTTGTAGCAGTTTCCCAGCCGTAATAAGCCCAGAAAGCACTGAGCATTGCTGCAAAAAATGCACTGTAAAACAACATTCCTTCAGGTGCATTTATAGCATTCAGCATGAAGTTGGAACTTTGTGTTTCGGACCCGGAATAAGCAAATCCCACAATAATAAGAACCGATATACCCAGAATTTTTGCGCTGGTAATGATGGAGTTGAAAACACCGCTTTCGCGGGATCCCAAAGAATTTATTCCGGTAAGTACAATTATTGCAAAAATTCCAACCAGTTTCACACCGGAATTAGCAAATGGGAATATGAATCCGCCAATGGAAAAATCTGTCCAGGCTTCTAGCGGTTTTGGAAGAGGGATAAAAGAATTGATGACCTCACCAAACAGGAATGCGAGTGCTGCAATTGCTGCAGGACTAATGATAATAAAATCAGCCCAGCCTGAAATAAATGCAAAAAAATTTCCAAATGACAAACGGAAGTATTCATAAAGGCCTCCTGATTCTTCGGTAAGAGAAGCTAAAGCACTCACCGTAAATGTAGCAAATAAACTGATTACACCAGCTAGAATCCAGGCCATCAGGATCGCATTCTCACTCAGCCCAGTTTGGGCCATAGGCACAATTTTTTTAAATACTCCGCTGCCGATTACAATGCCAACAACCATTAATGTACTTGCGAAAAGCCCTAATGTTCTTTTTAATGTGAATTCGGGTTTTTGGGGTATATTAATCATGCTGCTGTTCTTAAAAGCAAGATAATCAAATTCCTTTATCCTCAATCGTGTGGTTTTAAATCTATTTGCTATTCTTTTCTAAATTTTCTTTTCATATTTCCCTTCTGGCAAGGTTTCTGCTTAACATCTCTAGAAAACTATCAATCATGAAGAAGATTATTCTGCACACCCTAATCCTTGCATTTGCAACTTTGTTAAGTAGTGCCTGTTCAGCGAGCAGGACAGTTAAGTATGCACCGCAGGACTCGGGCTCGGATATTTCGGGAACGTGGACAGTAAATAATGTCAGCCTTGATGGTTTTCCATCGGGTTATTCCTTACAAAATATCTTTGATATAGCGGCTTATGAAGATTTCAAAGGAAGTAGGTGGGAGTTAAACGAACGTGGAACCGGAAATATCTGCTTGACGAATGGAGTTGTACATCCTATTTACTGGTCAGTAAATAAATCCGGAATCATACATACCTTCCAGTTCAAAAAGCTAGCCGATAATCAGAAACCTAAACACAGAACAAGTGCTTACTCGCTTGAATTCCAAGATCTTGCCAATGGTAAAGCTGTATTTAAAACTCCCGTTAGTTTACCCGGCGGACAAACCGGTTATATTAACTTTAGCTTCTTATAACAATAACAGTCTGTTATTGCCGAGGAGGTACGACGAAGCAATCTTAGTATTATTTAGTAATTATTTGTTTGGAGATTGTTTCGCTACGCAACCATTGACACTTCTATAATTTGCTTTTTAAATATTTACAGTGTCACCTATATTGATTTCATGATTTATTTAGGTTTGCTGTACTCTTTATTAATAAGATGTTAAAAGATTGTAATAATAAAGTACTGTAGTTGTATTATTCAGTATTTTTTTCGTTTTTTTGTAAAAAAAATTGAATCACGCTTATTCTATTAAAAATGAATAGTTTAAAATACCATGCCAATACTAGAACGGTAAGCATAAAAGCTTCGCTGAAGGGTATTGTTTGTAGTCATTTTAGGCCTGAGAAATTAGTTTTCCGCTTCCGACGACCCTTTATGCCTAGGAATTGATTCCGGCATTAACCCAAATCAGAACCGGAGAATTCTTCCGGTTTCTTTGTCAATCAATACTATTATTCACAAAAGGAAAGACTAAAAACGTAGTCTTTTTTCCGATTCAAAACCGGATTTTTTTCTTTAAAATACATGAAAGAAAACGAGTTTGTTGTTATCCCGGCAACAGAACAACATATTGAATACGCAACGCAAATCTGCGATGAGATGGCAGAGTCTGCCAAAGCCAGAGGCACAGGAATAGCCAAACGCACACCGGAGTACATCACTTCAAAAATGCTGGAAGGCAAAGCTGTAATTGCGCTTCATCAGGATGGAACCTGGGCTGGTTTCTGTTATATAGAAACCTGGAGCCATGGCGCTTTTGTAGCCAATTCCGGACTCATTGTGAATCCGTTTTACCGTAACCGCGGACTTGCACGTTTGATCAAACGTGCAGTTTTTAACCTTTCCCGTCAGAGATATCCTGAGGCTAAAATCTTTGGTCTGACCACCGGACTAGCCGTTATGAAGATTAATTCTGAGCTCGGTTACGAACCTGTGACTTATTCTGAATTAACACAGGATGAGGATTTCTGGAAAGGATGCCAGAGTTGTGTGAACTATGATATCCTTAAAAGCAAAGAACGTAAAAACTGTATGTGTACGGCCATGCTCTGGGATCCGGAGGAAAAAGCCAAAG
This sequence comes from Daejeonella sp., assembly GCA_041689125.1. Lineage (GTDB taxonomy): Bacteria > Bacteroidota > Bacteroidia > Sphingobacteriales > Sphingobacteriaceae > Daejeonella. Next base: position 5,424 of record JBDNGV010000477.1, on the reverse strand, counting down.
AGATTGAACAAAAAATGAAAGAGGAAGGCGATCGTTTAAAAATAGAAGCCGAGGAGCGATTAAGTAAGGTTTCGCGCAAACAAACTCTTTTCGAACGTCTTGAAGAAAAATTACGCAATTCATTGAAAATGATTGTTGGTATAGGTGCATTGTTTGTTAAACTTTTACAAAATTAAATGATGAAGAAGAAAGTGGTTTTAGCATTTAGCGGAGGTTTAGATACATCTTTTTGTTGTATTTACTTGTCTAAAGACCGTGATATGGAAGTTCATTCCGTGATTGTGAATACCGGTGGTTTTTCTGATGAAGAGCTGCAGCAGATTGAGCAGCGTGCTTATGCATTGGGGGTTACTTCTCATGCGGTGGTTGATGAAACATTGAACTTTTACGAAAGCTGCATTAAGTACCTTATCTACGGCAATGTGTTGAAGAATGCAACATACCCACTTTCGGTAAGTGCTGAACGTGTAACCCAAGCTACTGCCATTGCTAATTATGTGAAATTAATTGGTGCTGATTATGTAGCTCATGGAAGCACAGGTGCCGGTAATGATCAGGTTCGTTTTGACATGATCTTCAATATCATGATCCCGGGAGTTGAGATTATTACCCCAATCCGTGATCTGAAATTGAGCCGTGAAGCTGAAATTGAGTATTTAAACAAGCATGGTGTTGTGTACACTGCTGAAAAAGCAAGATACTCAATCAATAAAGGGATCTGGGGTACTTCGGTGGGTGGTAAAGAAACTCTAACTTCTAATGAAACCTTACCTGAAGATGCATGGCCAACACAAGTAACACAAACCGAACCACGTAAGCTGGAACTTGATTTTGAAAAGGGTGAACTAATCGGAATCAATGGGGAGAGCTTAACATCGGTAAAAGCTATACAGAAACTGCAGGGAATTGCACAGCCTTATGGTATTGGAAGGGATATTCACGTAGGTGATACGATTATTGGTATCAAAGGCCGTGTCGGCTTTGAAGCTGCCGCACCTATGATTATAATTAAGGCTCATCACACCCTTGAGAAACATACTTTAACCAAATGGCAATTGAGCTGGAAAGATCAGTTATCAAGTTTCTATGGCAACTGGCTTCACGAAGGTCAGTTCCACGATCCGGTTATGCGTAATATTGAAGCATTTTTAAGCGATTCGCAGGCAAGTGTGAGTGGAAAGGTCTTTGTGAAACTGCATCCATACCGTTTTGAGATCATTGGAATCCAATCTGAGAATGATCTGATGTCGAACAAATTCGGAAGTTATGGTGAGATGAATAACTCATGGTCTGGAGAGGATGTAAAGGGCTTCTCAAAAATATTTGGTAACCAGACTATGATCTGGCATCGGGTACACGATAAAAAATAAATAAAATGGGAACTATCAGAATAGGAATCGCAGGCGGAGCAGGATATACTGGTGGTGAATTGCTCAGGATACTGATCAATCATCCGCAGGCAGAAATATGTTGGGTGCATAGTAACAGCAATGCGGGAAAACCGCTTTCTGATGTGCATTCCGATCTATTTGGTGATACCGATTTAAAGTTTACAGATTCCCTTTCACAGGATATCGATTTGCTTTTTCTTTGCGTAGGCCATGGTGATTCCAAAAAATTTCTGGATAATCATGAGATCGCCGCAAGTATAAAGATCATCGATCTTTCTCAGGATTTTAGGTTAAATCCAAACGCTATACATGGAAACAGATCTTTTGTTTATGGCTTGCCTGAATTGAACAGGGAAGCGATTAAACAGGCCCACCACATTGCCAATCCGGGATGTTTTGCCACTTGTATCCAAATAGGTTTATTGCCTCTGGCAGCAGCTGGAAAATTGAGCTCTGAAGTACATATCAACGCTACTACAGGTTCAACCGGTGCCGGGCAAAGCCTTAGCCCAACTTCCCATTTCAGCTGGAGAAATAATAATTTATCAGTTTATAAAGCTTTTGAACATCAACACCTGGATGAGATCGGTCAAAGTCTTATTCAATTGCAAAGCAGCTTTGAACAAGCGCTGAATTTTATCCCCCAAAGGGGTAATTTTACCCGTGGAATCCTGGCATCGATGTATACCGAAACTGAATTGACTTTAAATGAAGCCTATGATGTTTACGAAAACTATTTTAAAGATCATCCCTTCACCCATATCAGCAAAAGAAACATCGACTTGAAGCAAGTAGTGAATACCAATAAAGCCTTAATTCATTTAGAGAAACATGGCAATAAACTATTCATTATCAGCATTATAGATAATTTACTGAAAGGAGCCAGCGGACATGCAGTGCAAAATATGAATTTAATGTTCGGCTTGGGGGAAACGGTGGGGTTGAGGTTGAAGGCTGCTGCTTTTTAGGCTGAAAGCCAAAAGCTAAAAGGCGAAAGAAATTGGGGGTCTATTTCATTAATACTAATGAGCTTTTAATAAACAACCTTTAAATAAGTTGTTTATACTTTCCAACTGAGTGATCATAAATTTGTTCTTGAAACAATATGTGAACTCAAAATTTGGAAAAGGGTGAGAGATTATAAAAGATTAGCGGTTTGGAGAAAATCGCATGAATTAACATTATTGATTTATCATGATATACTTCCAGTATTTCCTAAGCATGAGGTTTTTCATCTTGCATCTCAGACAAAAAGGGCTGCATACTCTATTCCGATGAATATTGCAGAAGGAACCGGAAAAAATACCGACAAGGATTTTACAAGTTTCCTAGATATTAGCCTAGGTTCTGCCCACGAACTGGAATATTGTTGTTTACTGGCTAAGGATCTTGGGTATTTAACGGATGAACAATTTAGTATAGTAAATAGTGAAACCAATCAGGTAAAAGCAATGCTGATTGGTTTAATTAAATCGATAAGGAAATAATCGGGGCTTTTAGCTTTCGGCTTTCCGCTTTTAGCATAATAACATGAAACTATTCGACGTATATCCCCTCAACAACATAGAAATTGTAAAAGCTCTAGACAGCACCGTTTGGGATGCTGATGGAAATAAATATCTTGATCTTTATGGCGGTCATGCCGTGATTTCAATCGGTCATACCCATCCGCATTATGTAAGGCGCCTGACTGAGCAACTGAATAAAGTTGGTTTCTATTCTAATTCAGTGATCATATCACAGCAGATAGAACTGGCTGAAAAGCTTGGTAATTTATCAAATAAGCCTGATTATCAGCTCTTCCTTTGTAATTCAGGTGCCGAAGCAAATGAAAATGCCTTAAAACTGGCATCTTTTTATAATAAGCGCAAAAAAATCATTGCTTTTAAGGGCGCATTTCACGGACGTACCTCATTGGCTGTTTCGGTAACAGACAATCCTAAGATTATAGCTCCGGTAAATGAAACCGATAATGTGACCTTCCTGCCCTTCAATGATGAACAAGCTTTGGAAGAAGCGTTTAACTCATTCGGAACTGAGATATCTTCAGTAATTATTGAAGGTATTCAGGGTGTTGGCGGTATCTGGGAAGCATCCAAGAGTTTTCTTCTAAAGATCAGAAGCCTTTGTGATCGGTATGATGCGGTTTATATCGCTGATTCAGTGCAATGCGGTTATGGCCGTACTGGCCAATTCTATGCACACGATTATGCAGGTGTAGAGGCTGATATTTATTCTATGGCAAAAGGGATGGGTAATGGCTTCCCAGTCGGTGGAATTTCAATATCACCTAAATTCAAGCCTTGGTATGGTGAGCTGGGAACAACTTTCGGAGGAAATCATTTAGCTTGTGCTGCTGCACTTGCCGTTTTGGAAGTGATGCAGCAGGAAAATCTGATGAAGAATGCAGAAGAAATTGGAAATTACCTAATCAAAGAATTGAATCAGATCCCTCAGATTACTGAAATTCGTGGAAGGGGCTTGATGATCGGAATAGAGCTTTCTGAAGAGTATGCAAATGTTAAAAAAGATTTACTTTTCAAGCACCGTATCTTTACCGGAGAGGCAAAACCGAATGTGATCAGACTTTTACCTGCTTTAAATATCAATAAAGAGCATGCTGATCAATTTTTAGCAGCTCTGAAAACAGAATTGAATAAATAAAATACGCCTATTTTTAAGAATATGAAACTATTTTCTTCCGTTAATGATGTTGCAGACTTGCGTTCTTTCATTGAGCAGGCGCTAATCCTGAAGGCAGATCCTTACGCACACCAGACGCTGGGTAAGAATAAAACTCTCGGTCTGGTATTTTTGAACCCAAGTCTGCGCACTCGCTTGAGCTCTCAGAAGGCGGCTATGAATTTAGGGATGAATGTGATGGTGATGAATCTTGACAAAGAAGGCTGGGCCCTAGAAACAGAAGACGGGGTTGTGATGAACGGTACAACTGTGGAGCATATTCGCGAAGCAGCAGCAGTGATGGGTCAATATTGCGATATTCTTGGTTTTCGGTCATTCCCTAAACTGTTAAATCGGGAAGAGGATTATGGCGAGGGCTTATTTAATAAATTTGTGAAATTTAGTGGAGTTCCAGTTGTAAGTTTGGAGAGCGCTACCCTGCATCCCTTGCAGAGTTTTGCTGATCTAATCACCATTCAGGAATATAAAAAGGTGGTAAAGCCAAAGGTTGTTTTAACCTGGGCTCCGCACGTGAAATCTTTACCTCAGGCTGTCCCAAATTCATTTTCTGAATGGATGTGTCGTGCGCAAACAGAAGGAATGATTGATTTTGTGATCACCCACCCGGAAGGCTTGGAGTTGGCTGATAAATTCACTCCCGGAGCAAAAATTGAATATAATCAAGATCTTGCTTTACAAGGTGCCGACTTTGTGTATGCCAAGAATTGGTCATCTTATCATGATTATGGCAAAACTATTCAGGGTGGAGAATCTTGGATGATGACACATAAAAAACTGGAGCAAAGCAACGAGGCCAAGGTAATGCACTGCCTACCGGTTCGACGTGATTTCGAGCTTTCTTCTGAGGTTTTGGATGGCCCGCATTCGTTGGTGATAAAAGAAGCTGCAAATAGGGTTTGGTCTGCCCAAACGGTTTTAAAAAATATGCTGGAGGCTTTAATATGAAATCCTTGAAAGTTATAAAGATTGGCGGAAACGTGATCGATAATTCGGAAAGTCTGCAACAATTTTTTGCTGATTTTGCCATGCTGCAAGGGCCAAAAATTCTGGTTCATGGAGGTGGTAAAATTGCAACTAAACTAGCCGGAGATTTGGGTATCACATCAAAAATAGTTGAAGGCCGAAGAATCACCGATAAGGAAAGCTTGAAAGTGGTAACTATGGTATATGCCGGTTTGATTAATAAGAATATTGTTGCCGGCTTGCAAAATGAAGGTTGTAATGCAATCGGCTTGTCGGGTGCTGATGGAAATTTAATTCTTGCAAAAAGACGTCCTGTGAAAGAGCTTTTCTCCAAAGAAAAGAATGAGACAATAAGTGTGGACTATGG